>JAKPNC010000039.1 GCA_029548585.1 bacterium
TCCCTCGGAAAGAAATTTCTTCAGGATTCCTGCAATTTCACATCTGCAAGGGCTTCCATGTTCACGTTCTTCATGATTATAACCAATACCCTGTTCGGTTTTCTTTCAGGATACACTTCAAAACTCATAGGTAAGCGCAAGCCGGTTCTGACCATTGCCACTATTGTAACCCTTTTTGCTTCCTGCATGCTCTTCTTCAACCTTCTGGTCAAAGGGCCTTCGGGAATATTCCTCGCATCATACATTATGCTGGCAATCTCCGCGGCGGTATCTCCTATCTACGTTACCTCGATGAAAGAATTGTATACCGTTGATGTAACTGCCACTTCCGTGGGATTCCTCAATACCCTGTGTTACTTAGGCATAGCCTTCTTCGCATACATTGCCGGAATAGTTCTCGACATATTCAAACATGCAAGCGTGGAAATTGCAGGCGCCGTGATATACCCTGATGCCGCATACAGGACCATATTCGTGGGATGCATCCTCTTTGCCCTGGTGTCATTCATTTTTTCCTTTTCCATCAAGGAGACAGCTTAGAGCAAAAGAATTTTCTTGCAGTTTTGAACCTTATTTCCATATAATATATCTACGCGCCTGTAGCTCAATTGGACAGAGTGGTGGGCTTCGAACCCAACGGTTGCCCGTTCGAGTCGGGCCAGGCGCGCGAAAAATAACACTTAACAAACCACAAGGAGAGAGCAAAATGAAGAATAAAATGGTTATTTTTGACAATCACTGCGACACCATCGTTGCAGTCAGAAAAAACAACAGGAACTGGCTTATTCAATCGGAAGACGGACACTGGGATGTGGAAAGGTTCCTCAAGGTAAACGGCAGGTACCAGGTAATGGCAGTCTGTCCGCCGCCCAACCTTCTCGGAGACACGGCAACTTCTTTTACATTCGAGGTTCTTGGCAGTTACTACAGCGCTCTAAGAAAAACTGATAAGATCCTTACTATTCAGACAAAGGGAGACCTGGATAAAGTCGGGGAAAAACTTGGAATAATTCTTGCAATAGAGGGGGCAAACCCGTTACTGGGAAGGGAAACTCTTCTCGAGATGTTTTTCCGCGCAGGCATCAGGCTTATTACCCTTACGTGGAATCACAGGAACGAACTTGCCGACGGCATAGGAGTAGGAGGCAATTACGGACTGACCAATGCCGGCAAGAACCTCGTGGCAAGCATGCACGAAAAAGGCATGGCGGTAGACGTATCTCACCTCAACGAAGCAGGATTCAATGATACTGCAGAAATCCTCAAATCGGGCATGATGGCGTCCCACTCGAATTCCTTTAAAATATGCAACCACCCCAGGAATTTGAATGACAAGCAAATAAAGGCCATTGCTGACAGGAACGGAATAATCGGATTCAATTTCGCCAGCGGCTTCATTTGCAGGGAAAAGGAGCCAGGAAAGGAAACCTTCCTTGCTCACCTCAAGCACATCAGGAAGATCGGGGGATCGAAAGTGCTCGCATTTGGAGGGGATCTTGACGGAATAAACAGAGGTCTTATCACAAACGCCCTGAAATACCCCGATCTTCTCAAATGGGCGGGAGAAATTCTCAAGGATAAGGAACTGGAAGATTTCGCATGGAAGAATTCTTACAACTTCTTCAAGGATCTTCTCCCCGGTGCCTGAAAAAGAGGCTGAGGGAAAACTCTTTATCTTTTTATTGATATAAGGTAGAATATAGTGTTTATTGATACCTTTCTTTTGTTTTTTTTACAAAAAATGGTGGGTGTAGCTCAGAGGCAGAGCGCTAGACTGTGGATCTAGGTGCCGGGGGTTCAATTCCCCTCACCCACCCTGGCAGTTTTTTTGCAGTCTGCACGTCTTCTTTGCTATCTTTCTCTCCTCTACCTTCAATTTCCATAATTTGTTACAAAACAAAGGCAAATGATACAATTTACTTAATGAATGAATTTTCATTAGTTGTAGCACGGTATGTAATAAACCTTTTTATCTTTACAGAAAACATTTCCTTCGCATACATATGTCTGTTTGTTCTTGGCCTGTCGTTGATATCCTTTACATGGACGATATACTTCCTTCTGCGTACTTGGGGTGAAAGAAGCCAAATAAGAGATTCCATCCGGAAGTGCATAAAACATCCAGTACTTTTAAATCATACCGTATCTTCTGCCGATAGTTCTAAATCTTTCATAAAAGTTATTCCCTTACTATATGCAGGTATTCATCTAACATTCTTTTTGTTTCTTCTGTTATATTTTCTTTACATTACACCAATTTTTATACAACTGTATATTTTATTTGAAGCAGGTGGCCTACCATATGGCACAAGGATATTCAACTGGATTATAAAATGTTGGTTTCTTATGCCGGTTATCCTTTCAGCAATATTTTTCGTGGATTGGAGATTCCTACAGACTATTGTCCGGATTTCAAAGGGTAAATATGCTGTTCATTTCTGCTTATTTGCGGGAATTTTCTCAGGGAGTATCGTTTTTCTCTTTTATGTCCTTTCCTTGATTATCCCTGTAAAGTCCGCACTTCTGGCGGTAGTCATTGGAAATGGATTTTCATACGTCGTCGGATTGGTAATTTTAACATAGGCCACTTATATTTATTATAAAGAAAAAAAACGTTTAAACTCTGTGTTTTTTATTCACAAGCCTATTGTACTATCCCGGTTTAATAAGTCAAATTAAAAAAACTGGCAGGCTATATTTATATTCTCCAGAAACTCCGGGCAGGAGATTACAGAGGTTTGAACTAATTCCCCCCAGGGACCCTCTCTCCCCAACGGTAAATTGCTGATGATGAGGATAATCCGTATTACAGACAAGAGTATTTGAGGTTGAACTGCAAGGATGGATGGGAAATAATTTGCCTTTCAGGCTGATACGGTACCAGAATCCATTTATTATGTTTTTATTTCCTTTTCCGGTAGATATCTTTTCTGTGTCCGACTGTCTCTGCAAAAATCTTATCTTCTTCTATGGCGTAGATAATACGGTATTCTCCAATTCTATAAGACAACTCTCCTTTTAAATCTCCTGTCAGCTTTTTACCGATAAATGGATTGTTTTTTAATGCCGGCAGGATTTCTCTTACTCTGGATTGAACCTTATCCGGTAGCTTTTCATATCTTTTAATAAAGGTGTTTGTCAAAAAGAGATTATATTTCACGAATTATCCCTAAAGTATTCTTCGTACGATTTAAATCTCTTGTTTTTAATATCTTCTTTTGCTGCAACAATATCCTTGAGCAGTTTTCTATCAGCAAGTATTTCCAGTGTTTCCATCTCTTCCAGGCTTACTATCACGGCTTTCGCTTTAGACCTTTGCGTAATTATATATCTTTCTCCCAAAGAAATTTCCTTTATTATCTGCGGCAGTTTTGTTCTTGTTTCCACGACTCCAATAACTTTGTCCATAGGTAACACCTCCGATACCAATTATACGGTTAACCGTACATTTTGTCAATGATTGGGTAGAAGAAAAATGAAGGGTTCAAGATGTTATATTGAATATCACACAGGCATTGCCTATATTCTCCAGAAACTCCGGGCAGGAGATTACAGAGGTTTGAACTAATCCCCCCAGGGACCCTTCCTCCCTGTAATTCTGTTTATTATGTTTGTTTCACCATTGATATGAAGATATCCTCTAGTGTCATATCAAAGATATCAAATACAGAAGGATGAAAATGCGCCAGCGCATCACCCGTTTCTTGAGTGTAATCTTTTACCGTAAGAGTCAATTCGTGCCCCGTGGTTCTTCTGTCCAGGATCCCGGTGATATTGATATCCGCGGGAACGGTTCCATCAAAGACCATCCGTATCTTCCTGACAGAACTTTTCAATGATTCAACAGTTCCCGAGAATATGAGTTTTCCGTTTTCAAGGATACCGACATTGTCGGCTACCCGCTCGATCTCGTTTACAATATGAGTAGAGAAGAAAACCGTTCTTCCATTGTTATTTATATACTCAATAATCGTTTCCATGACTTCTCTGCGTACAACCGGATCCAATCCTGCCATGGGATCGTCAAATATTAAGATCTCAGGGCTGTGTGCAAGCGCAAGAATAAGAGAGAGTTTTCCGTACATTCCGCGGGAAAGGTCTTTCAGTTTCATATCTTCTGACAGGCAAAACTTGTCCAGTAAGTTGTATGCGGTTTTTCCGGCCCATGTTGGATAAAAGGATTCGCTGAAATTAAGAAGGTCTTCAATACTCATCCAGTCATACATTCTCTGTCGCTCTGCCACATACCCGACATTAACCTTGACTCCAACCGGATCTTTTTCAGGATCTTTGCCCAGAATGTTTACTTCACCGGCCGTTCTCTTGAGAAGACCCATGAGCATCCTGATAGTGGTCGTCTTACCCGCTCCATTTCTACCGAGAAAAACGTATATGGAACCTGCGGGCACTTTAAGATCAAGGTTATCCACAATCTGTTTGTGTCTTGTGAATCTCTTAGTCAATCTGTTTGTTTCAATTGCAAAACGCGACATTTATCCCCCATTTCTTTCCTGTCTCCTATTTTTCCATATAATGCGCAATGTCATCTATTTCCGTAGATTCCAGGTATCCGTCGTTATCTTTTTGATTTGGTCCTACGCTATATACTATGAACCCGTCTCCTTCTCGTCTGTAAATATAATCATTACCGCTGAAGGGATCTTCCGGCAAAGATTTCATGATTGTTGAAACAAGCATTCCAAGCGAGTCGGGATATTTTCCGTGGATTTTCTTATACATATAAATGGCAAGAGTTAATTGCATAGTATCGATATATGCGCTAGATCTGTTCTGTCTATTTATGATCATATCACCATAATGACCCAATATATAATAATTTTCAAACAATATGAGGGGAGCAGCCTTCGATGTTTCTTTCGTCATTCGTTTGACGAAGATATCATAGGAATCCCTGATTTCGTAGAACGGCTTATTAGCCAGCTTTTGACATTCTGTCATCATAGAAATATCGTTGGCTATGTAAGACATCATTAGAGGACGGAAAATAAAACTGAGGCGGATACGGGAACCCAACCAGGGCCAGAATGGTAGCGGATCGTTATAATATCCATTAATTGCTAAAAAATATTCACTCAGTGGAATAGTCCTCTCCAGAATCTTCTTGTAAAAGAGGTTATAACGGACGGTCGCAGTTTCTTCTATAGCGGCTTTACCATCCATTTTCTTATCAGATAGAACCTTCATAAATCTGATACATTTCTCTTTCGTAAACATTTCTGGAGTCGTAAGAAGCGCAAATTGAAGAATGGATATACCGTTAGAATTAAACGTATCTCTGTAAGATTCATAAATTTTCATATCTCTAAAAGCATCACCCATTGCCAGGAGAGTAAGAATATCTGATGTTGCCTCATCATATATTCCCTGCTTCAGAAGGATATAGGCATGCGCGAACAAGAAATCTCGCAATCTCATAAGCCTTCCGGCATCGCTATCCAAGTGTTGTATACTGGTATAGAATTCTTCAAAACTGTATCCGGGAAATGAAGATGCTCGCAAAATCAGGGCATGCAGTTTCCGACTCTCAGGATTCCTGACGAATATTTGAGGGGCTTTTTCCTTCCAAAATTCGTCTTTTTCTATTCTTCTTATTCTTTCAAATTCATCTTGAGGAATTGGTTTTGCGCGTGAGGATGGAGATATCCTTTTCGTTCTTTCTGCCATATATCCATATGCCTCCTGACTGCGTGCAAAATCTTGATTCTTTTGCAATTTTTTGTGAAGAGTGAATGCCTGCCTGTATGTCAAAGCGCCATCCCTGTCAGGAAGAATAGGCGGAGGAAGGATATCGTTCATTGACAGACTCATTCCTGAAGCGCGGCTATTTTGAATTACATTCATCAATTGCACTTTAGTTATAATCGTGATAAATCCGTGCAAGGCCCAGGAACCTGATATCGTCCACAGTATGAAGAAAAGGAGTATTCTCCAAACCGGCAGATGTCGGGAAACAGAATAGCGCCAGACAAAATAGGCAAAAATAAATGAAATGATAGAAAGGAGCAATAATATTAATAAAATATGTGTGAATTTGTTCAAAACCCCGAGAGCAATAAGTAACGGACAGGCCAGAATTCCTTCAGCAATAAGAATGAAGGGCACTGCAAATATGGCGGCAAAAGCGTTTCTGATAAGCAAGGCGGAGAGAAATGAAGCGGTGTAGAAAAGAAGAGTGAGGACCGGGGGCAATAAAAAGATAAACAGGATAGGGTTTGGTGTGTCGTATTGTTCATAGATTATTGGAGCGGGAAGGATCATATATGAAGCCAGTACGAGAAAAAAGAGCATCAGGATATTGAAAAAATATTTTGTTCTGAAGACCTTGCCTGCTGTCACCGGATAACTCATCAGGAAATCAACATGATCCCGCGACAGTTCGTTGTGGAACGGAAGGATGCCAAGAATAAGTGCGAGAAGTATGGGAAAAATATATTGTCCGAAAACTCTATTGCTATCAATGTAGTGTCTCAATGAACGCACGGGATCTTGTTGAGGCATAAGAATATGGAGAAATATCAATAGAAAAGAAAACGCGGTCATCAACAGAAGGGCGAGCAGGAAAATATACCTGCCTTGTTTCCACTCTTTTTCAACTAACTGATGTTTTCTGTCAATTTTCATCCTTGCGATTCCTGTGCAGACGGTAATTGAAAACAGAGGCGAGTTCTTCACGGGTGAATCCTAAAGAAAAAGCCCGTTTGATCGCAGTATCGAGTAATTCCGCTAAAATTTCGGGTTTCTTTTCAGCAATTACCGCTATTGCATCTGCCGGAATGACGAATGCCCTTTCTGAAAATGTCAGAATTTTCTCTTTTGAAAGCTCTTTGTAAGTGTGGTAAACAATTTTTGGGTGGATGTGCAATTCGACTGCAAGATCTTTAATTGAGGGTAGAAAATCTCCCGGTTTGAGAATGCCGCTTAATATCATGTATTCGATCTGGCGCACAATCTGCAGATACAATGGAACGCCGCTTTCGGTATCAAGTTGGATATTCATAATATCGCTATTAAAGCGTTTCGCTATCCACCTTTAAAGATATCTATCATTTTATCACGATCATTATATTATACAAGGGCAATGCGGGCAATAACTTTGAAACAACTGAAAAAAGCATTAGCCGGATTTGTTCGAAAAATCCTGGTGCTTTCAAAACCTTTGCGGAACAAGGATTTTTCCACACAAGCGTCTCCAATTATGCGGTCATCCTAAAAATGCTTCTCTTCAGGATCTTTTTTCCCCTTTACCCTTAGAGGATAGTGAGGTGGGCACACCTCTTTTCCACTCTACCCTTAGGGGAGAGGGATAGGGTGAGGGGGGCTTTCTGCCTTATCATCCTGGAAACGCTTCTCTTCAGAATCTCAAAAGAGATCCTGAGCAATACATCTCAGGGTGACAACAGAAGATGTCCCCTTTACGCACAGGTGAATGGAAAAAAGTGGGGAACGCGTTGACATTCCACCGGCATTGGATTAAACTTTTACCAATCAGATAGACATGAAGTTTTCTGGCAATAACACGCCTGTAATCATTATATCCGTTCCCTGTTAATATGGGGAGGTGATTAAGGCTATTATTTTTCAGTCAGTAACTAAATCTGTTCACCAACGAAAGGAGGATTTTTCAATGGATATTCCGCGGATCTTCAATATCGCCGAAAGCGCTCATCTCATCCACAATCCGTTCACATCAGAAAAACTCGCCACTCTCGGCGCGGCTCTTCGAATGGAAAAGGGAACCCGTATACTCGATCTCGCCAGCGGTTCAGGGGAAATGTTGTGCACATGGGCGCGTGATTACGGAATCATCGGCACAGGAATAGATTTGAGCCAGTTATACACAAAGCAAGCGAAACTTCGCGCTGAAAAGCTTGGTGTCGCCGATAAGGTCAGGTTCATCCATGGCGACGCCACTGGTTACGTCTCCAAAGAGAAGGTCGATGTTGCAGCCTGCGTCGGAGCCACGTGGATAGCAGGCGGTGCCATGGGTACCGTCAGGCTCCTGGCGCAAAGCCTCCGCCCGGGAGGGATAATCCTCATAGGAGAACCCTACTGGCGCCAGTTGCCACAGACGGAAGATATTGCAAGGGGATGTCTTGCCAACTCAATCTCAGACTTCCTAATTCTTCCCAAGCTTATTGCGTCTTTCGGACATATCGGCTACGATGTTGTGGAAATGGTTCTGGCGGACCAGGACAGCTGGGACAGATATGAGGCGGCCAGCTGGTTCACCATGCGCCGATGGCTTGAAGCCAATCCCGGCGACGAATTTGCCAAAGAGGTACGGGAAAAATTGACCTCTGCGCCCGAAAGCTACGTCACTTACACTCGCGAATATGTTGGCTGGGGTGTGTTCGCTCTGATGGCGCGGTAATGGAATAATGACCTGGTAACCCGGGAATACGAGGAAAACCGAATCATACCTGACGACTCGTTCAAACATACTGGCGTGGGAAAGAGAGGCCTCCCCATCTCTTCTTCCTCTCCTCCTGGGGGAGAGGACATGCCCGTCCGAAGCTTTAGCGAAGGAGGGTTGAGGTGAGGGGGATTTAAGATAGGATGAAGAGAACGGGGAGCGAACCAATGTAACAACAACTAACCCCCTCATCCTTCGTCCTTCTCCCCCAAGGGTAGAAGGAAAGGGTTACCATTGCTTGCATGTTCCTCTTCTCCTCCCGGGGGAGAGGATTGAGGTGAGATGGGCTTTCCGTCCTGTCATTCTGCAAAGCTTCCTTCAAATCTCAATAAGCAATCATATCAATAATCGTATTACATTGATTGAAGTCAATAATGATGGTTTAGAGGTAGATTTTCTTTAGAGTGCGCAGTAAGCGGTGAAATTCCTCATGCCTGCCCTCCCCTATCTTTTCTATCTCAATTTTCTCAAATTTCACAAATAACTTCTTTTGAGTATTTCCATTGAGCATTAAATCCGATATGGGGAAGAAAAAATTATTTTCTATTTCTATATGCTTTCTCATGTGAAAAACATAAGAGATCATATTCTCTGTGATTTCTATACTTTTTTCATAACCCTTTTTATATCCTGAGAGAGTTTCCGCAATCTTCCTGACATACTTGCGTCCGGCTGAATGTTCCGTCTTCAATATGCGTACGGCTTTACGGACAGACTCTCCCTGCTTTCCTTCCAGCATTTCAGGGAAAAGAACATCTTCTTCCTTCCCGTGATGGCATTTGTCCACAAAAACCTTCAAAAATTCAAGGATGCTCTCAAGATGTACGCTCTCAACATTTCGTCCTGATTTCATTTTTTTGGATATGCTTTCCATTATTGCCAGCATAAGCTTTATGCCTTCATGTTCATCCATAAGATTTTGGGTTGCCATCATCATCTTTCATTCCCCCTTCGTTTTTCCTTCTTCGGACTCAAGGTATTCCTTTAGAAATGTTGCATTGTTCATGACATTGTCATTCGCCGTGTAAATAAGGGTTGCGGCGCTTTTACTGGCGGAACTTCTTTTTACCCTTGCAGATTTTTTCAAAGATCATGCTACACTCTTCCAATCTTTAATCCGATTGTACAGTTAAACCAATATATTATCAAGGAACGGAAAAAAACTGCGAAACGGGCAAATGATAAAGTAAGAGAAATTAAAGAATCATTCTTTCCATTCGGCAAGTTCATGGTATACTTTTTTAAAATTATTGATCCTGATTTTTGACCCTCCATAAAGAGAGGAAGAAGAACAATGGCTTACGGTATGAAGAATATACTCATCTGCCTTTTCGGATCATCGATAATTGAAGGTCGCATCGGCGTTGAAGACCCCTGCCAGAGATGGTATAACATTTTCCAGGCCATGCTGTCGAAGACTTTCCCTGAAAAGTGCTTTCCCATCGTCAACAGCGCAGTGGGAGGCGAATCAACCCGCGAGATAATGGCACGCTTTGACAGGGACATCCTGCCATACAATCCGGATTTCTGCATCTTCATGGCGGGAGCTAACAACCATGACTGCACGCATCCGGAAAGGATACTTGCTGAAGGGGAGTTTGAAAGCCTGATGGAAGACTTTTCCAAAAGGCTGCCCGGGAAAACCAGGCCTGTAGGAGTCGTCCTTAATCCTGTCGTTGATAAATGGCATTTTGCCGCAAGGCACCCTGCATTCAAGGAGTACCTCCGGGAATTCGGGGGAAGCCTCGACGCCAGCCTGGCGAAGGAAAGGAACCAGGCCCGCTCTTTCTACACGGAACACCGATGGCCGTACCTCGACCTTTACTCCCTTATGTCAGGCCATCCTTCAAGGTATTTGCTGGAGAGCGACGGTATTCACATGAACCGGGCCGGACATGAATTATTCGGTCAGAAGATGTTCGGGATATTCAAGAACATCCTGACAAACCAGACATGATATGCTTCATCCCCCGCCCGCAGGATCATGAAATATCTTACCTTGAATGATATCGTAAGAAAACTTTATTTGCGGGGTTTCCTTTTCACGGACAAAAGCAGACGAATGTCATTAAGAACGGCCGGCGAATCAACTGCCAGGAGAAGCCATTTACCATCGTGGTATGTAACAGCCCCGTTGTACGCTTCCACTACGGGAGATGACAGCTCGCTGATCAGATCCTTAACCTTATCCCGTTCTTTGGCTCCAAAAACTATCAGGATCCTGAGACAGCCTCTTTCGGGTATCAGGGTGCAGAATGATCTCCCTTTCTTGTATCTTAACGACCAACCGTGCTTTTTCCCGGCGAAGAGCCATTCGGGTACGAATATCCCGGGGTAGGAAGATTCAATCATGCGGGTTATCTCTCCCCAGTACAAGAAAGCAGAATCCCCTACCCACCGGGCAACATCCTGCCCGGAAGGAGCCCTCTTTTTCTCTGTCATCCTGGAGTTTATCTCATCCATTTCAGGTACCCGGGTTGTAAAACCATTTTTCCCCGGCTCTATCATGAATTTCAATCAAGGCTGGTTGAGAGTCCCTGTATTTATAACCGGCTCCGCTTCCTTCTCCCCGCATAATACCACGAGAAGATTGCTGATCATGGCGGCCTTCCTTTCATCGTTAAGCTCAACCATCCTGTTTTCTGAAAGATGCTTAAGCGCCATTTCCACCATGCCTACAGCCCCGGCAACGATCTTCTTCCGGGCGGCTATGATTGCTTCGGCCTGTTGTCGCCTCAGCATGGCTCCTGCTATCTCCTGGGCGTAAGCCAGGTGCATAAGCCTTGCTTCGACTACCGCGACCCCTGCCCTTGAAAGCCGTTCCTCCAATTCAGTGACGAGAGCGGCATTTATTTCGTCCCCGCTGCCCAGGAGCGTCAGCTCATCCATTGGATCGTCCGTCATATGGTCGTAAGGATAACTGCTCGCAAGATGTCTCAGGGCGGCCTCGCTCTGGATGTGAACGTAATCCTCGTATGCCTCAACGTCAAACAGGGCTTTCGCGGTATCAACAACCCGCCAGACCACAACGGCGCCAATCTCCACGGGGTTGCCGCGCTGGTCGTTGACTTTCAGGGTTTCTGTCTGAAAATTCCTCATTCTAAGTGAAACCCGGTACTTATTCTTCAGATCAAAGGATTGCTGGGTCTTCCTGCCCTGGGCCTCTTTACCCGGCATGTAAACCAGACCGCTGAACTTCGGAATGCTGAAAGGATTTGCCCAGTGGAATCCGTTTTCCCTCACTGTGCCGGCATATTTTCCGAAAAGAACCAGAACCCTTGCTTCGTTAGGCTGTACCATGAAAAGGCCGAAATTAAAAAAAAGAGCCGTAAGAATAAGGATCAACCCTGCCGCCCCGAAATGCCAGGCGTCATACCTGGCAGCAAGGAAGAAAAATGCCGGAACGGCAAGCCAGTTGAAAATGGTAAGCAGAAGCATAGGCCATCCGTTAACGACTCCAAGTTCTCTTTCTTCCATATCCCCTACCCTCCTCCCTTTTTGGCAAGGCTGCGTCATGGTTTCAAAAAACTGAAACCTTTGTTTGCCCATCTTTCAGGCCCGACTCTTTTGAAACTTTGCTCAGGGACTTCTCCCTGCTTTATTGCCGACCCAACAGGACAACCTGCCTTGAAAAACAGGCTATATGTCTCCTGGTCAATAACTCCTGACTCTTGCAGTACCGTCTGCAGAATAAAGAACCTGAACGGGATCTCCCTTCTCGTAAGATTCTCTTTCGACCTTTTCCTGGACAATAGCAACCGTCCTGCCATCATCGAGCTTCACGGTTATTTCAATGCCCTGCCTGGTAGTAATCTTCTTTTCAGCGGCGCCGCCGGCAACTGCCCCGACAGCTCCACCGAGTATGGTTGCCGCAGTTCTTCCGCTTCCGCTGCCTATGGTCTGTCCCAATGCAGCCCCTGCGGCCGCACCGGTTATTGTTCCAGCAGCTCCCGGCTCGCCATGGATGGTTACCTCGCTGACAGAAAGAACCGTGCCCAGGTAAACAGTCTGCATCTTCCTCGCCTCGCCCCTGTTATAACTTGAACCTGTTAGGGGCGTCTGGCATCCCGTCATCGAAAGAATGAATAACAGCGAAAGCGCGCATACAACTATTCCTTTTTTCATGTCTGCCTCCAATGTTAAACCTTTGAAATTGCTTCTTCGTGCAACCCTTTTGGATCTATTATTGTTCTAATTGGATTTATGCTTTTTGTCAATACGGTGCCGGAACAGATCGCAGGCCTGGCATATACCTGTTTGCCAGATAAAAAGAGGTTAATCAAATCTGAACATCCAGTCCAGTTTCAGCTCGTTCCTCATCTGTAAAAACTGTCTTTGCAACTCCCGGTTAAGCGGAACTCCCCTGTCCTTCCTCTCCATCCAGCAGATATATTCCTTTTCCCCCGCAGTGAAGATCCTGTCCCTGCCCGGCGCCTTCTTCGATTCCCTCAGGCTCCTGAGGATATCCCCGGCGATTCTCCTGAACCTTTCCAGGTGTATGAAAGATTCCACGTTTATGGCAATAAAGAAATGTCCAAGGCTGTATGGGATCTTATTCCCCTGTGTGTCAAACCCTGAAAGCCCCTTCAGGAACTTTCCGTCCTGCAGCGCGGCAGACAATATTTCAACAGCCGTGGCATAACCGTATCCCTTGTAGCCTCCCGTCAGCTCGCCCAATCCCCCGAGAGGGGCAAGGGCCGCCTTCCCTTTTACCAGATCCGTGAGCACCGTGTCGGTGTCTCTTCTCTCTGTTCCGTCCTGGCCTATAACCCAACCACCGGGTATTTCCTTGCCTTCCCTCGAATAGAGCTCTATCTTGCCCCTCTGGCTTATTGATGTCGCACAGTCTATCATGAAGGGGAACGGCTCGTCCGTCGGCATCCCTATGGTGAGAGGATTTGTGCCAAGCATGTTCTCCACCCCGAAGGTCGGTGCCATGGATGGCCTTGCATTTGTTCCAGTAATGCCTATCATGCCTTCCTTCACTGCCATGATCGGGTAGTAACACGCGGCGCCGTAATGGCTTGAGTTTCTCACCGCGGCCATTCCCATGCCGTACATGCGGGCCTTTTCAATGCACATCGACATGGCCCTTTTCCCTATTACAGCACCCATGCCGTCATGTCCGTCTATAACCACCGTGGCAGGGCCTTCCTTTACGATTTCGAAAACCGTCAGCGGGCTCAGTATGCCTTCCCTTATCCTGTCGTAATAAATGGGCTTCAACCTTCCTACCCCGTGTGAATCGATACCTCTCTTGTCAGCAGTGATCAAGACATCCGCACATGTTCCAGCCTCTTCGGCCGGCACACCCAGGGCCATGAAGACCTTCGCCATGAATTTCTCAGCTTCATCAAAAGGCATCCAGAAAATCTTTTCCATCTTCTCATCCTCTCGTTTTATAAAACTTTCCGGCACATGCCGGCCAGCTATTAACCATGCTTCTGACTCACTCCTCGTGGTAATGCTTTATCACCTTGCCTTCCGACATAAAAACAACGTCTTCGCTGAAATTGGTTGACAGGTCGGCAACCCTCTCCAGGGACCGGGCTATGCGCATAATTTGCAGAACCCTTTCAATCGTTGTCGGATCCTGCATCATGTAAGTAATCAGTTCCCTTATTATCTGGTCCCTCAGGTCGTCGACAAGGTCGTCCCTCATGCATATCTCCCTGGCAAG
This sequence comes from bacterium, assembly GCA_029548585.1. Taxonomy (GTDB): domain Bacteria; phylum Ratteibacteria; class UBA8468; order B48-G9; family JAFGKM01; genus JALNXB01. The sequence continues at coordinate 14,115 of JAKPNC010000039.1, forward strand.
AATTGCATCGTTTTTGACAAAAGCGTTGATGCTGTCCTTCATCATTCCCATGGCCAGGTCTGCCATACGAGGTATGTCTATTAACTTCTTGACCGCAGGTTTTTTTATAAGGAACAAGGCGCTCTCGGCTATGTTTACGGCCTCGTCCCCTATCCTTTCGAGATCGTTGTTTATCTTCATTATCATCAATGTCGTGCGGAGGTTTCTCGCCTTGGGTTCGTACTTGGCAATAAACTCGATGCATTTTTCTTCCACCTCTATCTCGATATTGTTGGCCCTGGCCTCGTATTCAGAGACGATATCCGACAAGATTTTTTCATCCTTTTCAACAAGGCCTACTATGCTTTCTTCTATCATCTTGGCCGCAAAAGACGCATAGGCAACTATGCTTTCCTTTAACGAATTCATGTCGTTTTCTATCATTATCCCCCCGTCGTATTATCCGAATTTCCCGGACAGGTATTCCTCTGTCCTGGAATCGGCAGGCACCGTGAACAATTTTTCACTAATACCGTATTCCACCAACTCGCCGAAATAGAGGAAAGCCGTGTAATCCGAAACCCTTGCCGCCTGCTGCATGTTGTGAGTAACGATGACAATCGTATAATCCTTCTTGAGCTCAGTTATAAGGTCCTCTATCTTCTTTGTAGATACCGGGTCAAGGCTTGCGCATGGCTCATCAAAGAGTATAACCTCCGGCTTCACTGCCAGGCAGCGTGCTATGCAAAGCCTCTGTTGCTGTCCACCGGAAAGCATCAGGGCACTGTCGTTCAGCCGGTCCTTTATCTCTTCGTAAAGGGCCGCATTCTTAAGGGCTTCCTCCACCATCTCTTCAATGTATATTTTATCCTTTACATTCTTAACCTCCAAGCCGTAGCTCACGTTTCTGAATATGCTCTTCGGAAAAGGATTGGGTTTCTGGAAGACCATCCCGACCCTCCTCCTGAGTTCCACAACATCCACCCCGGTCCCCAATATATCCAGGCCGCCTATATTTATTCTTCCCTCTGCCCTTGTGCCTGGAACAAGGTCGTTCATCCTGTTGAAGAGCCTTATGAAAGTCGATTTTCCGCAACCCGAAGGCCCGATTATTGCGGTAACCCTGTTCCTGTATATATCCATGCTGATATTCTTGAGGGCTTTCGTTTTCCCGTAGTAGAAGCTCAGATCCGAAACACTGATCTCAACCTCATTTTCCATTATAGATTCTCCTTTGTCTCTGCCTGAAGTATATTGCAATCGCAGATATGAGCAGTACCATGAGAAGAAGTATCAAGGCGCACCCGTAAGCGATCTGGCTCTGTTTCTCCGGAAAGGTTCCTTCCATCATGAGCCCATAGATATGGTAAGGAAGAGCCATCGCTTCTGAAAAAACAGAGTTTGGATAACCTTTCATGTAGAAAACAGCTGCCGTGAATAATATGGGAGCTGTCTCTCCCGCCGCCCTGCCTATGCTTAAAATGACACCAGTGAGAATCCCAGGAAGAGAAGCTGGAAGAACTATCTTCCTGATGGTCTGCCACCTTGTAGCCCCCAGGGCGAGGGACGCTTCTCTGAAAGACTGGGGTATGGATGTCAATGCTTCACGGGAAGCAGAGATGATCCCAGGAAGTATCAGGATGCCGAGAGTCAGGCTCCCCGACAGAATGGAGACCCCGAATCCGAGATATTTGACAAATACCGCCAGGCCGAAGAGGCCGAAAACGACCGAAGGCACTCCAGCGAGGTTGTTTATACTTATCCTCAGTATATTAGTCACCAGATTGTCAGGGGTATACTCGGTCAGGTATATGGCGCAGGCAAGCCCGAGCGGAAGCGAAAAAACGATTGCACCGAAGGTCAGGTAGATAGTCCCGACAATGGCGGGAGCAACGCCTCCTTCTGTCATGCCACCGGAAGGAGCTGATGTGAGGAACTCCCACGAGATGGCATTTATTCCCTTCGATATTATGAAATACAGCAATACTCCAAGGAAAAACAGGGTAATGAACATGCACAGAAAGAGTATAAAGAAGCCTGCTTTCTGAGATATGTTTGAATTTTTCATCTTCCCATCCCCAGTTTCAGCCTGTACCTGCTACTGATATACTCTGCGATTATATTGAAAAAAAGCGTGGTGAAAAATAATACCAGACCGAGGGCGAAAAGGGAATTGTAATGCAGCTGACCGAATACAGCCTCGCCCATTTCCGAGGCTATGGTAGAAGTCATCGGCCTGACAGGCTGGAAGAATGACCTGGGTATTACCGCGGAGCCCCCCGTCACCATCAGTACGGTCATGGTTTCCCCGATAGCCCTGCTTATTCCCAGTATGACGGCAGTCGATATCCCGGAGCCGGCCGAAGGCATAACCACCTTAACCAGTGTCTGCCAGCGGTTCGCCCCCACCGCGAGGGAAGCCTCCCTGAAGCTGTTCGGCACGAAGCTTAGCGCATCCTCGGCCAGGCTGGCCACAGTGGGTGTTGCCATGATTCCCAGAACCAGGCTGCCGGTTAATGCCGTAAGCCCTGTTGGAAGGTTGAAAATTCTCTGGATGAGAGGAGCCACTGCAACCATCCCGAAAAATCCGTAGATAACCGAAGGTATGCCCGCAAGTATCTCTACCAGGGGTTTCAGGAAAGATTTCTGCCTGTATCCGGCTATCTCGTTCATGTAAAGTGCGCTTCCTATACCGAGGGGCACGCATACAAACATGGCCCCGAGGGTCACAAAGGCCGAAGAAGCTATAAGCGGAAGGGCTCCGAAATCGGGAGGATCATACGTGGGATACCAATCTGTGCCGGCAAGGAAATTCATGAAGGATACTTCCCTGAATAAAGGCAATCCCTGCGTCAGAAGAGTTAATGTTATTCCTACAAGAAAAACGAGCGAAGAAAAAGCAAGAACTGCGAATATACACCGGTAAATCTCTTCTTTTATTTTCTGTTTCATTTTACCCACTCTTCTATTTTTTCTCTGATAGAATCCCGAATCTTCCTGGTAAATTCCATCTTTTCATCGTATGATCCCTCGAACCCTGAGGGATCTGAAAAACTCCAGTGTATCATTTCAACTTCTGAAGGAAACACGGGACACCGGCCACCCTGAAGATCATCGCACACCTGTATAACATAATCATACATCCTTCCTTCTTTGTAAAGGGCAAGTACCCCTTTGGTCGATTTTCCAGAGATATCTATCCCGACTTCTTTCATAGCCTCAACCGCCAGGGGATTAAGCAGACCCGGCTCAAGACCCGCGCTTTCGGCTTCGTACCGGCATCCTGCGATCTCGTTCAGGAAAGCCTCAGCCATCTGGCTTCTCGCCGAGTTGTGGACGCATACAAAAAGAACTTTCTTTTTCACATATGTCTCCCTTTTCGTAACACCAGCGGACAGCGAAGAAACTGAACGCCTGCGTGCCGATCCAAGTTTCAGTCAATGCCTACGAAACCGACTTCCTCAACGATCTTCTGCCCCTCTTTTCCCGTAACGAAATCGATGTATTTCTTAACCGCTCCCCTGGGTTCGCCGTTGGTATACATGAAAAGCGACCTTGAATAACCATAGGATTTCGACAGGACCGTTTTCCTGGATGGCTTGACTCCGCCAACCGGCACTGCCCTGACAGAACCGGAAATGTACCCGAGCCCTACATACCCAATGGCCCCCGGAGCCTGGGAAACGATTGTTGCAACAGCCTGGTTTGAAGCCTGCATGAGGGCATCTTTCCGCACCCTGGCGCCTCCCAGCGCAAGCTCGTTGAAAGCTTCAAACGTACCTGAAGCGCTGTCCCTTGATACGACCACTATCCTCAGGTTATTTCCACCAACCTGGGACCAGTTGCTTATCTTGCCACTGTAGATATCCTTCACCTGCTGTCTGGTCAAGCCTTCAATCCTGTTCGATGAATTGACCACGAGCGCTATGGCATCCAGGGCTACCACGTTGGCTTTCGGGTTGACCTTCCTGGATAAGGCTGACTGTCTTTCCTTGCTTTTCATTGCTCTCGAAGAATTGGCTATGTCGCACGTGCCGTCTACAAGGGAAGCAATACCCACGCCGGATCCGCCTCCCCCCACTGTGATCCTTATTCCGGGATTTTTTTTCATGAAAATCTCTGCCGTCTTCTGGGCTACCGGAAGAAGTGTCGTCGAACCTGTTATTTTTATTTCCTGCGCTCCTGCTGCTGCAGAAATTGCCGCCATGCAAACCGCGATCATTATCTTTTTAAACATTTTGCCTCCCCGTAGTCAGAATGCCACCCCGAAATCAACCTGAAGGGTATTGATATCGGATTTCTTATTCTTGCCAAGAGCTTCGGCTATGATGTAGGTTACACCCAGGGTAGAATTATCACTGGGCGCATACTTTATACCTATCGTGTGACCTTTGGAATCTGTGCCTCCACCGCAGAAAGACCCGTCTGTCATGAAGTCAGTCACCGAGTCAGCCTCTATCTGCCTGTAATCGTAGCCGATTTCCCAGGTATTCTTTTTCTTTGAGCTTCCCAGCTTTATTCCAAGAAGGTAACCCTCGTTATCATCCACCCCGTCGGCAAGGTTTTTTACGTAATCTGCGTAAAGTTTCAAAGGCAGGCCGTTTTCTCCTAATGGAATCGTGAAAGGAACGATCTCTCCGGTAAAATTAAGGAGTCTGTAGTCGTAGGCATAATTGCCGCCTGCCAGGGTATTTCCCTGGTTTGAAAAGCTCGGGGAAAGATCTTCCGCTTTGACTCCTTTAAGGCTTTCGAAATGGTAATAAGATACGGCGGCCTTGAACTTCATGCCTGTTGCCTGCCCCGCGTATCCCGCCTGGAATCCCAGCATGTAAGGATCATCGGTGTCATCCTTCATTTCATACAGGGGCAAATATCCCGCCGCGGCAAAGAGGTCTCCCGGCACGGGTAGATGAGCCTGTAAGATAATCCCCTCAGGGTTGAGGTCACCGGACCACACAAGGTTTGTATTGAAAAAAGGATTGGGTATCTTTCCTCCTGCCAGTGATATGTTCTTGTTCGGACTGTAAAATATGTATGCCCTGTCAAGCCATATCGGCTTGTCATCGAACGAATTTGTGAATGTCTGATTCGCTGAACTCGCCTGGGTACTGTCCCCGGTGGCTACCCTGAAGCCGGCCTTAAGGTTCTCATTCACGTCTGTGTCAAAGCCCCATCTGAACCTTAGCCTTGCACGGTTCCTGTCAGACTTTCCTTCCCTGTCCTGGAACTCGTACCTTATCCTGGCGTCGCCCTTGAAAGAGGTATTCTTTATCCAGCCAGGGATCTTATCCGTGTCAGCCTTCGCAGAAGCTTCCCGCTTCCTTGCCTCATCGGCAGCTTCTTCCCTTATCTTATAAGCTTCTCCTTCAGTCAGGATGCCTTTCTCAATCAGCTTGTCCAGCAGCCTGTCAACCTCGCTTCCCAAAACCAGAGTTGCAGAGAGCGTCACCATCATCACTACAGCCATTATCCGTACCCTCATCCTGCCTCCTTTCACTTGTTATGTTGTTACGCTTTTTTTGATTTTCCCCGCATTCATGTTCGCCTCTTCCTGAATCCCGGGCGATATACATGCGTGCTCTGAATTTTCTTTATATATAATTTACCTTCCAAGAATTAAGGATAAATCAGCAAAATGTTAAGATTTGGTTAATTCGCAAAGGACTTTCTTATCAGGAATGGAGGGGAAATTTAAGGAGGATTTCAGTGCCGGAGCCCAACCTGCTGCTTATCTCAATGTTACCCTTGTGAAGCATCATTATATGTTTCACTATGGATAGTCCCAGTCCCGTTCCGCCTGTCTCCCTGGAACGTGATTTATCCACCACGTAGAACCTTTCAAAAATTCTGGGCAAGCTCCTTTCTGGTATGCCTATCCCCGTATCCCTTATGGTCACGTTAAGGAGATCATCCTTGAGAAAGCTCCGTATGGAGATATTTCCCTCATCGGTATATCTTACGGCGTTGTCAATAAGATTTATGAAGAGCTCTTCCATCTTGAACCTGTCTCCGGGGACAATCCTGTTCGATTCATCCAGATCCAATATCAATTCTATCTTCCTTTTCTTCATTTTTTCAGAAAAGAGGCTTGACGTTTCCCTTATAAGATCGCTGATGTCCACAGGTACCAATTCAGGCTTCGTCTCTTCGAGCCCTGAAAGCGAAAGTATGTCGTTTACGATGGATATCAGCCGGTCGGCATGTTTCAGGATAACATCCAGGTATTTACGCGGCTCCCCAGTAACTTCGTCGCGGAGGGTCTCACCATAGCCCTTAATGGCAGTCAGAGGCGTTTTGAGTTCATGCGACATGTTTGTCACCAGCTCCTTCTTGATCTTTTCCACTTCCTTTTCAGCAGTAACATCCCTCAGAGAGACAAGTATGTTTCCAGTATCCCCGAAGATGGAAAATGATACAAGAAAAACCTTCCGCCAGAGTGATATTTCCGTATCCAGTGGTTTACCGTGCCGACGGATATCCTGGAGCGCCCTTATAAAACCCGGCTCCTTAATAAACTCAAGGTAATTCCGCCCGGACATGCCCTGAAAGCCCGAGGATATTTCCATCGCCCTGTTTGCAAAAGTTACCTTACCCTGCCCGTCTACCACCAAGCAGGGCATAGAGATGGAATTCATCGTCTCAAGTAGGCTCTTCTTTGCAGATAGCGCCGAAGCCATGGCCGTATCGCATTTCAGGGTTATGCTTTCTGCCATTCTTTTGAACCGTCCGGCCCTGAGGTGGGAAAAAATTGCGGCCATGATGATAAGCGCCAGAAGGAATATTGTAAATTCGTTCATTCTTCTATTTTGTACCCTATGCCTCGTACGTTCTTAATATATTTTTTTCCATTTCCCAACTTTGTTCGCAGGTTCTTCACGTGAACGTCTACTGTCCTCTCAATAACAGCCTTTTCGCCATCCCACAGGGTATCAATGATTTTTTCCCTTGAAAAGACCCATCCTTTTTTTGACGCAAGTATAAACAGTATTCCATATTCGGCGAAAGTCAGTTCGGCAATCCTGCCTTCAACAAGCACCTGCCTTTTTCCGGTATCTATGGAGATCTCGTTGCCAATGTATATCTTCTCATCCCCGCCCTGCCGGGAATACCTCCTCAGTACCGACCTTGCTCTCGCCACCAGTTCCCTGGGAGAAAAAGGCTTGGTAACGTAATCGTCAGCACCCATCTCCAGTCCCACCACTTTGTCTGAAAGCTCTGTCTTGGCCGTAACCATTATAACAGGCATCGAAGAGCTCCCAGGATTGTTTTTTACCTGCCTGCAAACGTCTATTCCGTCCATGTCAGGAAGTATGAGATCGAGTATGAGCAGGCTGAAAGATTCCCTTGAAAAGGACTTGAAAAAGTCGTCTGCCGTAGAAAATTTTGAAACGGTGAAACCTGCCTTCTCAAGGTGAAGGGAGATAAGGTCGAGTATGTCTTTCTCATCTTCAAGAACGGCTACCTTTTCTTTCATGACAATATTTTATCACGCAAATGGCAAGGCCCGGAAATGCCGGCAGGCATATTAACCGGAGAGTGATTGCAAGGTGCGGCGGAATCAAATTCCTAAAACGGTTCTGCCGTTATCCCAGGATATCTTTCTTATTTCCTCGTCTGTACAACCCGAATGTTTTACTCTAAGCAAAGCCGGCGTTATTTCCTTGAAAGGAGCGCCGCTCCCAAATATAAGATGATCCGCACCCAGTCCTTTGACGAGAATGGCAAGCTCCCGCCCCAGGGCTGAGCTGATCCTGGATGTCTCGAAGAAGAGCCCCGGATAAAGGGGTTTATTGTCAGTACCCAGAACCTGGGAAGCGTAAATCGCGCACTCTGTAACGATTATCCTTGAGCCAGCCACTCCGAGAGAGAAGTTTCCGATTTCCCTTACATCGATAGTCTGCCCGGTATCCATCCAATGCCGCTGGCGCACGTCAACTACCCTGGACGGAATAAATACGGGCAGCCCCGCTGATGAAGAGGCGGACAATATCTCCCTTGCGCAATGGCTTGAAAGCCCGTAACCGTGGTATTGGGGAACGAGGCGCAGTCCCTTCATCCCAAGGTCCTTTATGCATAGGTCCAGATCCTTTTCCCATGCCGGATAAAGAGGATTGAGAGTTGCCACCCCGGTAAAAAAAGGGTTTTTTGAAACCATCTCCGCAAGCTCGAGGTTTGAATCCTGGCAATTCTTGTAAAAAAGACCGTGGGTATTGACCACTGCGGCCCCTCCTATTCCCTTTTCCACGAGCATTTTTTCCAGGTCTCCGATATTCTCGTTTGAAACCTTCCGGAACGGCCAGTGGCCGGTGGATGTATTTATGTCGAATATCATTTAACCCTCCGCTCAGACATGATATTATAGAAGTTTCCTGAAAATATCTTTTTCAACTGGTTTTCGGACAAGCCAGCATCGAGAACCTTGCCTATGCCCTCTTCCATCCCGCCGTCCGTTGCAAATAGAACCCGGTCCTCTCCTACTGCGCGGACGGTTCTTCTGACTATGCCGTTATCGACAACACTCCCTCCCGTATCAATGAAAAATTTCGCTGACGGATCCATATCCTCAAGAACCCTGAGATTCCATTCCCAGTCGCCGCCTCCTCCTATATGCGCCTGGACGATCATAGTGCGCGGAAACATCTTTACGGCCCTGATGAAATGGCTTGCATTGCTGAGCCTGGGCTGCGACAATGGATCAGTCAGCTTGCCGGCATGCATGAGAACAGGAACGCCGAGATCTGCCGCGTACTCCATGACGGGATAAAGGGCAGGGTCGCATATGAAATACTGGTGGTAAAGTTTTACTCCGGACATGCCACGTTTCACGATGCACTTTTCCATTTCGTCCAGGCTCTCCCTGGAATACCCGGGATTGATGTAGCAGAACCCGATAAACCTTTTGAAAAGGGACATGGCTGACAGAGTAATTTCGTTGGCGGCCCGGAATTCCTCAGGGGAAGGAGAATCCCATGTCAGGGGGCGCGAAATGCACACTTTGTCTATACCGAGGATCTCCGCGGCCTCAAGGCGCGACTCAGCTTCCTTTTTGTCGAGCTTACCTTTCTTTCCCGACACGTGGTTGTGAAAATCCACAGGTTTATATATCATGTAGTTCATCTTTCTCCTTACGCCTGAGAAAAGTTCAGGCTCTGGAAAAACAGCCGGTTCATCTCTGCCCGGACTGCAGAGACTCGAGGCATGAACCGAGTTTCGAAAGCATACTTTCTATATCCTGTACTGTTACGTCCAGGACGGGCCTCAACCTTATTGTCTGAGCGCCTGCCCCCAGAAGCAGCATGTCGTGATCGTCGAGAGCCGTCGAGATAAGCCTTTCCTTGTCTTCCGGCCTGCGCATGGAAAATCCCTGGTAAAG
>JAKPNC010000052.1 GCA_029548585.1 bacterium
GGACTTTATAGCCTCGATTATCTCGCTGTTCTGCACCCTGACGCGCTTCTTCTTTGCCTGCTGGAGCAGAAGCCTTTCCCTTATCATGTCCTCGAGGACTATCTGTTCCATGTTGATGTTCTTTAGAAAAGATTCCGCGCCTTCCCCGAACATCTGCCTGTAGCGCTGTTCCATCTCGTTGAGATTCTTGTAAAAATCCCTGCGGGAAATGGGCTCCCTGTTCACGGTGGCGGCATAGTAAGAGCTCCTGCCTCCGCCTCCGAGGCCCACTCCCCATATGAGAAAGCCAGGTATTATCAGGATAGCCACGGCCCAGAGTATCATCTTCATATTTTTCTTCTTGCGCAGAAACTTCATAACCATTTTAGTCTCTCCCTTTGATTACAATGACAAACTCTCCCTTCAAATCTTCTCTGGAACGGTATTCTTCGCACACGTCGGCAGCCTTTCCCACCTTGATCTCCTCGAACTTTTTTGTCAGCTCCCGGCATAAAGCCATCTCCCTTTCGGGGAAGACTTCGGACACAGCCCCGAGGGTATCTTTTATCCTGTGAACAGATTCAAAAAAGACGAGAGTCTCTTCCCTTTCGGCGAGAGAAGAGAGAAATTTCAACCTCTTCTGATCCTTCCTCGGCACGAAGCCGAAAAAGGAGAACCTGTCAGTGGGAAGCCCACAGGCGGACATGGCCGCCGGGAGGGCAGAAGCCCCCGGAACGGGGACAACCTTTATGTTATACCTGTATGCCTCTCTTACCAGCAGGTACGCAGGATCCGATATCCCGGGAGTTCCCCTGTCAGAAATCAGGGCAATATCCCGGCCTTCAAGAAGCAGTTCGACAGCCTTCTTAAGCCTTCTCGACTCGTTGTCCTTGTAATAGCTTACAAGAGTCTTCTTTATGCCCAGATGGTTAAGGAGCTTGAGGGCCTCCCTCGTATCCTCGCAGAAAACCATGTCAACGCTCTTCAGAACGTTTACGGCTCTAAGGGTAATATCCTCAAGGTTCCCGATAGGAGTTGCAACTATGTATAACATTATAAAACGTCCTGCCTCCCCACCCGGTTAAAGCCGGCGTCATAATGCAGGTTTCTTTTTCAACTCAATTCAATTTTTGACAATCGGCCGATAAAATTATATCATATTGGAAATTTTTTTCAAAAGACCCGGGAGGTAAACCAAGCCATGAGATACGAAAAAATTCTTCCAGACATAATAAAAAAGAACGGTAACAAGATCCTTATGCTTGTGCTTGACGGAATAGGCGGATTCCCCGACCCCGGAACAGGCAGGACTGAGCTTGAGACTGCAAGGAAGCCGCATCTTGACAGGCTCGCAGAAGAGGGATCGTGCGGCACCATGACCCCTGTTCTCAGGGGCATCACACCCGGCAGCGGTCCGGGACACATAGCCCTTTTCGGGTACGACCCCATAGATGTCCAGATAGGAAGGGGTACGCTTGAATGCCTCGGCATAGGCATAGACCTGGGATATGAAGACATTGCCATCAGGGGCAACTTTGCCGACATCGACGAAAACGGAATAGTGACAGACAGGAGGGCGGGCAGGATTTCCACAGAGGAAAACAGGAGGATCGTCTCCATCATTTCGAAGAATATCAGGGAGATTTCAGGGGTCAAAATAGACGTGCAGACAGTAAAGGAACACCGTTGCGCGATTACCCTGAAAGGAGAAGGCCTCAATCCCGCCGTTTCAGAAAACGATCCCCAGAAGGAAGGACTGCCCCTTAAGCCCCTCAATGCCCTCGATCCCCTTTCAGAGAAGACAGCCTCCGTCCTCAGGGAATTCGAAAAGAAGGTAATGGAGACCCTTAAAGGCAGCGATTCAAGGGCGAAGGGACTTCTTCTGAGAGGCATATCAAAGCTTCCCACCATACCCACGTTCAGCGAGAAATACAAGCTTAACGCTGTATGCATAGCCGCTTATCCCATGTACAAGGGACTTTCAAAGATCATGGGAATGGAGATCGCCGATGCGGGGGAGACGGTGGATGACGAGTTCAGAACCCTGCGGGAAACATATGAAAAGTACGACTTCTTCTTTCTCCATATTAAAAAGACCGACAGTTACGGAGAAGACGGGAATTTTGCCGCAAAGGTTAAAATGATCGAAGATATAGATTCCAGGCTCTGGCAGCTTAGAAAGATGGATTTTTCATGCATAGCGGTAACGGGAGACCATTCCACGCCCTCAATGATGAAGGGTCACTCCTGGCATCCGGTGCCGCTTATCGTTAAATCGCCAAACTCGATACCGGACAAGGTCAGAAGGTTCACCGAAAGGGAATGTTCCGCAGGCATTCTCGGAAACATATACTCAAGGGAACTGATGTATCTCCTGCTGGCCTGCTCGCTCAAACTTGACAAATTCGGAGCTTAAAATGTTCAAAGGCGGAGTAAGAATATCTTCATTCAAGGAATTAAGCAAAGAAGGGGAGATTTCGGAATTCCCCATTCCGGGAAAGGTTGCGATAGCCCTTTCCCAGCACACGGGTCTTCCGGCCAAGCCGCTGGTTAAGAAAGGCGATACGGTGAAGGAAGGCCAGATCATAGGAGAACCTGCCGGATTCATAAGCAGTTACGTTCACTCCAGCATAAGCGGCAGGGTTACGTCCATTGAAAACAGGAACCTCCCGAACGGCAGGACGTCTCCGTGCGTTGTAATAGAGAGGGACGACACCATAACCGGAGGCAAAGAATCCGGGCCCGCGAAAGGATGGGATTCGCTCTCCCCGGCCGAAATAACAGAGGCGGTCAGACAGGCCGGGATAGTCGGCATGGGCGGGGCGGCCTTCCCGACTTATGTCAAGCTTTCAATCCCCAGCGGCAAAAAGGCTGAATGCGTGATACTGAATGCCTGCGAGTGCGAACCTTTCCTGACAGCCGACTACAGGGTACTCACGGAAAACATGGAAGGCGTCCTGGAAGGACTCCGCATAATATGTAAAGCTCTTTCCGTCAACAAGGCTTACGTGGCCATAGAAAGCAACAAGAAAAACCTTGCGGGAGCCATTGAAAAACACATTTCAGCCATGAGGCCGCTCCTCGACGCAGGGCTCAGGATTCTTCCCGAAAGATACCCCCAGGGAAGCGAGAAACACCTCATAAAATCGGTGACGTGCAGGGAAGTTCCTTCCATGGGGCTTCCCATAGACGTGGGATGTGTTGTCTTCAACGTTCAGACGGCTCTTGCCATTAAAAAGGCAGTATGTTGCGGAGAACCCCTGATAGACAGGGTATTGACCGTCACAGGGCTGGTCAAAAAACCGGGTAACCTGCGGGTCAGGATAGGAACGCCGGTCCCCGACATCCTGGAAGCATGCGGAGCCACCCTCTCCACAGGCCGGAAACTTGTAATCGGCGGCCCGATGATGGGAGTCAACATACCTTCCCCTGACGTGCCCGTAATAAAGAGCACGACCGGCATACTCATACTGCCGGCGGTGCCGGCTTCGGGCAAAAAAGGAATAAATCCCTGCATAAGATGCAGCAGGTGCATAGGGGCGTGCCCCATGAACCTCGTGCCTGCAGAAATGGGCAGGTATGCAGAAAAAAAGAGATGGGACGACTGCAGGATTCTCAATATCAACGACTGCATAGAATGCGGCTGCTGCAGCTATGTATGCCCGGCCGAAAGGCCCCTGGTAGACCTTTTCAAATGGGCCAAGGCGGAGCTTCGCAGAAACGGCAGTTAGAAACAGGCACTTTCAACAATAAATGAAGGGTAAAGAAATGAACGAGATAAGATGCGCTCCACACGTACACACCAGCGAATCCACGTCAAGGATCATGTTTAGCGTTGCCGCTGCGCTCTTGCCTGCAATGATCGGAAGCATATACTACTTCGGCCCCGGGGTCATGCAGGTCGTAACGGTTTGCGTTGCATTCTGCCTGCTCAGCGAGGTTATCAGCAAAAAGTTGTTCGGCCGGACGGCCAGCCTGAAAGATGGAAGCGCACTTGTTACAGGCATACTTCTTGCCTTCGTCCTGCCTCCCGGGATACCATTATGGATAGCGGCCCTCGGCAGTTTCCTGGCGATATTCCTGACCAAGGAACTTTTCGGAGGCCTGGGTTTCAATATATTCAATCCGGCGCTGACGGCAAGAACGATACTCCTGGTTTCATTTCCCGTACAGATGACGACAAGCTACCTGGTACCGTTTTCGTACAGGACAGATGCAATAACCGGTGCTACTCCCCTTGCAGCGCTCAAGGAAGGTCTGGATACCGGCATCCCCGCGGCATGGGAGATGTTCATGGGCGGCAGGGCGGGATGCATAGGCGAAACGAGCACTATCCTCCTCCTGGCAGGAGCCGCTTTTCTCTTGCTTCGCCGGATCATAACGCTGCACATACCCCTGTCTTTCATCCTTACCGTCGCACTTCTTTCGCTTGCAACCGGCCAGGACCCGGTTTTTCAGGTAATGGCAGGGGGGCTGATACTGGGGGCTTTCTTCATGGCAACAGATTACGTTACTTCTCCACTCACGGGCAGGGGCAAGATCATATTCGGGGCGGGATGCGGCATCGTAACATTCCTGATACGACAGAAGGGCGGCTACCCTGAAGGCGTGGCCTTTTCGATCCTCTTCATGAACATGTTCGTACCCCTTATAGACCGATACACCCTGCCAACAAAGTTCGGTTTCTCAGGAAAGGCAAAAAAATGAAAAGGAAAGACATAGTAACGGGGATACTGGTTCTTCTTCTGATAGCGTCGATATCCGGGTTCCTGCTGGCCCAGACCTTCCGGGTCGCAAAACCGAGAATCGAAAAACAGATGAAGATAGAAGAAGAGAAACTTAACAGGGAGATCTTCCCGGAAGGCAATGATTTCCGCGCCGATAATTTCAAAGGGATTAAATGCACTTCCGTTTACGACGGCCAGGATGCATTTATTGGCAGGATATTCAATCTGACTGCTCCCGGTTACGGAGGAAACATACTGGTCAAGGCAGGCATAGACTCGGAATCCAGGATAACAGGGATAAGGATACTCGAACACAAGGAGACCCCCGGTCTCGGCTCAAGGATAACGGAAGCCTCTTTTCTCGACCAGTTCAGGAACAGGGATTCTTCTACCCTCTTCCTGAAAAAGGATTCTCCCCGGGGAAACATAGACGCGATCACGGGAGCGACCATATCTTCAAGGGCTGTAACAGACAGCGTAAGAAAACTGCAGGAACAGATAAATGACACCGATGGAGAGACCCCATGAACAGGATATTCAAACCGGAGAGTTTTCTTAAAGGCGTATGGCAGGAAAACCCGATATTTTTCCTTATGCTCGGCCTGTGCCCTTTGCTCGCTGTATCTTCTTCCCTTAGAGATGCTATTGGAATGGGTGCGGCATTCATTTTTGTACTTACAGGATCAAATATGACGGTGTCATTCATAAGGAAACTGGTGCCAGAACATGTAAGAATACCGGTTTTCATCATTGTAATAGCGACCTTCGTAACCGTTACTGATTACTCCCTGGCCGCCTTTTCCCCCCAGCTGCACAAGAGCCTCGGGGTATACCTGCCGCTAATGGTGGTCAACTGTATATTACTGGGGAGAGCGGAAGCATTTGCCTCAAAAAACAACGTGATAAACTCGGCTTTTGACGGACTCGGAATGGGAATCGGTTTTACCCTTGCCATTTCGATTATTGCTATTATAAGAGAAACCCTCGGGCAGGGAACTCTCATGGGAATTAACGTACTCGGCAAGGATTACGTTCCGTTTTTAATTATGATAATGCCCCCCGGGGCGTTTTTGGTGATAGGTTTTCTGATGGCGCTCAAAAACAATATCGGAGGGAAGAAGAAATGCTGAATGAACTTAATATAGGTTACATTTTCCTGTCTGCCTTCATCGTCAACAACATTGTAATGATAAAGTTTCTCGGCCTCTGCTCGTTCGTCGGGATATCGACTAACATGAAGTCTTCGATAGGCATGGGAATAGCCGTTGTCTTTGTCACGGTTATGGCATGCGGCATAAGCTGGGCCGTTTACAACTACCTGCTGATACCCTTTCACCTCGAATACCTGAGAACAGTCACCTTCATATTGACGATAGCTTCATTTGTCCAGTTTGAAGAAATAATAATCCGGAAGAAGGCCCCTGCGCTTTACAAGGCGTTCGGCATCTACCTTCCCCTGATAACGACAAACTGCGTGATACTTGCTTCAGCATTTCTCGGCATAGACTACAAGTTTAATTTCCTGCAGAACATCATCTTCGCAATCGGCGTTTCCTCAGGATACTGCCTGGCCATCATCCTGTTTGCATCCATGAGAGAAAAACTTGATACCGCCCCTCTTCCCGAGAGTTTCAGGGGTATTCCCATAGCTTTCATAATGACCGGGCTGGTAAGCCTGGTTTTTCTCGGGTTCAAGGGTCTTTTTAAACTATAATGTTTTTCTTCTTCCCCCTGCGGGACGAGTTCAGGGTAAAGAGGTTCCCGTTTGTTGTCCTTTCAATCATCATCGTCAATGTCCTGGTCTTCCTTTTAAACGCGGGAAACAGCGATTACCAGGGACTCGTGATGAAGTACGGTTTCATTCCTTCGAATTTCTCTGTCCGTACACTCTTCACCTCAATGTTCCTTCACGGGAGTATAATGCATCTTGCCTTCAACATGTGGTATCTCTGGCTGCTGGGAAACAATATTGAAGACAGGTGGAACAAGCTTCCATTCCTGCTTTTCTATCTCTCCGCAGGGATCTTCTCAATGCTTCTATACTCCGCGCTGGTACCCGGGGAAGCCGCCGGCATACCGACAATAGGAGCCTCAGGAGCGATAGCAGGCGTTCTTGGAGCCTATGCGGTACTATTTCCCAAAAGCAGGATTACATTCAAGTATTTCGTATGGCTTTTCATTTTCTTCATAAGGTTCGGTGAATTCAAACTTTATGCGGCGGTATGGCTTCTGCTCTGGTTCGTACAGCAGGCTTTCTCAACCTTTCTCGTCGCCAGGGGAATCACGATCAGTTCTGTTGCCTTCGGCGCACACTTTGCCGGGTTCCTTTTCGGAGTCGTCATCGGCCTTGGCACAAAGCTGTACAGGGAAGCCCGGTTCAGAGAAAACGTCAGGCTTGGGGAAAATGTCCTGTATAACCTCCTCGGCAGCAGGAATTACGTGACCAGAACGATGGAGGAATACGGGGAGATAGAGACAGCAAAAAGTATTATTATCTCCAACCTGGAACGCAACAGGGACCTCGCATCCAGGCATTACGGGGATATCATTGAAAAATACCCTGAGATCGTACTGCCGGAAAAAGCCCAGTATGCAGTTGCCGAGACCCTCTACAGGAGCGGAGAAAAGGAGAAGGCATACATCGCTTTCAGGAATTTCATCCTCTCTTTCAATTTCAGCAAACTTGCCGATAACGCCCTTCTTGCAATAGGCAAGATCCTCATGGAGAAGGAAGACTACCAAAAGGCCAGGTATGCGTTCCTGCAGATAGTCCTCTTCTACCCGTACAGCGACACTTACGAAGAGGCAAAGTATTACCTTGAAAAGCACCTGCCTGAGATCTCGTTCCGCAACAGCATGGAAGGGCAGGATGAGAAATTGAATGGGCCTTTCTGAATTACCCGTGAGAAACAGGGTAAAATAAATCTATGGACACTTTCAAACTGACATCCGGTTACAGGCCTTCAGGCGACCAGCCGCAGGCCATAAAAAAAATTATCTCGAACCTTGCCGCGGGAGAAAGTGAACAGATCCTTCTCGGGGTAACGGGGAGCGGCAAGACTTTCACCATGGCCAATGTCATAGAGGCGGTCAACCGTCCCGCTCTCGTGATATCCCATAACAAGACCCTTGCGGCACAGCTGTATAGCGAATTCAGGGAGTTTTTCCCGGAAAACAGGGTAAGGTATTTCGTGAGCTATTACGACTACTACCAACCTGAGGCCTACATACCATCCACCGATACATATATCGAGAAAGACGCCTCGATCAACCAGGACATAGACAGGCTGAGACTTGCAGCAACAAGCTCGATCCTCTCCTCAAGGGATGTCATAGTGGTTGCAAGCGTCTCCTGCATATACCCGATAGGAAGCCCCGAAGACCATAGATCGATGATGATACATGTCGTCGCGGGACAGGATGCCGGCAAAAAAGACCTCCTTAGAAAGCTTGTGGCGATTCAATACGAAAGGAACGAGTTCGAGCTCTCCAGAGGGAGATTCAGGGTCAGGGGCAGCACGGTGGAGGTTATCCCTGCATACGAGGAGATAGCATTCAGGATAGGCATGTTGGGAGACAGGGTTGTCAGGATAGAAAAATTCGATCCGCTCACGGGCAAGGCCATATCGGAAGAAAAAGAGATCTTCATATACCCGGCAAAACACTTCGTTACGCCCCCGGAAAAGATGAAGAAGGCAAGGGAGAACATAAGGGAAGAACTTGAAGAAAGGATTAAGTATTTCAAGGATCTGAAGAAACCCCTTGAAGCCGAAAGAATCGAAATGCGCACCCTTAACGACCTTGAAATGCTTGAAGAACTGGGGTATTGCCACGGGATAGAGAACTACAGCAGGCATCTGGCCGGAAGAAAAACCGGAGAAAGACCGGATGTTCTCCTCGATTATTTTCCGAAAGACTACCTCGTCTTCATAGATGAATCCCACGTTACGGTGCCCCAGCTGAAAGGCATGTACTACGGGGACAGGTCCAGGAAGGAGACCCTTGTGGATTTCGGATTCAGACTGCCGTCAGCCATGGATAACAGGCCCCTGATTTTCGAAGAATTTGACAGTCTCGCGAAACAGGTTGTATACGTATCCGCTACCCCGGGCAGGTACGAGATGGAAAAATGCAGGGTAAGCAGGATAGGGTTATCCTCAAAGCTCGTGTCCGAACAGATCATAAGGCCTACCGGTCTCATCGATCCTCCCATAACTGTACGCCCTTCCGCCAACCAGATAGACGACCTTCTCTCAAGGATAAGGAGCAGGATAGAAAAGAAGCAGAGAGTCCTTGTAATAACCATCAGCAAAAACCTCGCGGAAGAGATTGCCGACTACCTGAAAGGTTTCAACATAAAGGTCCATTACCTACACTACGAGATCGATACCCTTGAAAGGGTCGACATACTCCAGAAACTCAGGGAAGCGAAATTCGACGTCCTGGTGGGGATAAACCTTCTGAGAGAGGGTCTTGACCTGCCGGAGGTCAGCCTTGTGGCAATCCTTGACGCCGATAAGGAAGGATTCCTGAGGTCTGCGACCTCTCTGATACAGATATCCGGCAGGGCCGCAAGAAGCGTTGAAGGAGAGGTTGTCATGTACGCCGACAGGATTACGGATTCCATGAATACCGCTATAAGCGAGACTGAAAGGCGCAGGAAGAGGCAGATGAAATATAACACGGCTCACGGGATTACCCCCCGTTCCATTGAAAAACCCATCTACCGGAGCGTGACCGAAATCATAGGGGGAAAGAAAGATACCAGGGACGCCGTTTCAATCGGGAACGACGAATCGTTCTACGGCAAAGACCTGTTCCAGACACTGAACAGGCTTGAAAAAAAGATGACCTCGGCGGCAAAAAAGCTTGATTTCGAAGAAGCCATGTACTACAGGGACAGGATAAAAAAGCTAAAGAACGAGAAATAGGCACGCCCTGCCGCCAGGCAGTGGAACCACGTACTTGATTTAGCCGGCTTCAGGGAAGAAGGTTGTCAGGGAATACCCTGCCCCAGACTTTTACCTTCCTGAAAGCCTCCGCATACACAACCCCGCACTGAAGCCCCCTGAATCCGGACATCCTCTCTATGAGGTTTGAAGGATCTGACTGGTGGTGACCCTGGATCCATTTATACTGGCTCTCGTGGGAGAGGAACATCTTCTTCTTGGTCTCGTAAAAATCGGTAATATCAACGTAAACTTCAGGGTCGAAACGCATCCCTGTAACCGTGTCCATCTGGTAGATGGGCGTGATTTTCTCGTGGGCGGGGTAAGATGTCCCGTAAAGAGGCAGAGTCGCCGTAAAAGCGGCGTCAAAAACTATCTGGCCCGTGATAACATGGTCGGGCATGTAATCTTCCGTGCTGTGGGTAATGATAAGGTCGGGCTTTGCCTGCCTTATGATGTCTACCACCTTGGTTCTCATCTCCCTGGTGGGATACAGGTCAAGGTCTCCCGCTATGGGACCAAGACTTACCGCGCCGATAATCTTCGCAGAGTTCGCGGCCTCCCGCGCTCTTATCTGCGCAAGCTCTTCCGGCTTAATATCCTTGCCCCCGAGGCACCCGCTGCATAGAAAAGCCATGAAGACCTTGTGGCCGTTCTTCGAATATTTTGCAAGCGTGCCTCCGCACAGGATCTCTATATCGTCGGGATGCGCTCCCAC
>JAKPNC010000055.1 GCA_029548585.1 bacterium
CCCGGGAAGACTCTTTTCTCGACCCGTGGAGAGCCAATTTCACCGGTAGCGACGCGGACCTCGACGAAGACGGCATCCCCGACTCCAGATGGTTCGAAACAAAAAACAGGCAGGGCGAGACGACGGGAAGGTATGCCCTGCTCGTGGAGGACGAAAGCGGCAAAATCAACATCAACCACGCGGGGGGATCCGGCAGTGAAGCATCATATTCGGTAAGCGACATAAGCATACTGCCCTGGCTTCTGGGAGAAACCGCCAGGGAAAATATAGTGGAATACCGGAAAACCAGGGAATATGAAGCCCCCTCGGAAATAAAGCTGGTAAAGAATATCGGCGAAAGCACTTACGAAAGGATAAGAAATTACATCACATGCTTCTCCTACGACCTGAACAGGGACAGGGATGGAAACGAAAGGCTCAACCTTAACACATCATCCTTCGGGGATCTCAGAAAATTGCTTCTGGAGGAAGAATTTGCCGATGATGTCGCAACCCAAACGGCCCTGAATATAATATCCTTCAGGGAAAGGGGAAACGTCCCGGCAACTTCAGGGGATATGACCGGAATCGACAAAACCCCGTACATCAACGAGGTTGACAGCGTCAGGCCCTGGCACGTGGAGACTCTCCAGTCAGGTGCCATTATATACAGGGAAGAAGGAGGCCAGTTCATAGAGCTTTTCAACCCTTACGAAAAACCTCTCGATATCGGGGGCTGGAAGATAAAAGGCGTTGTAACACTCTTTTCAGACTCATGGAAAGAGGTACTGGACGACTCTGGCCGGATACTGAGCGATGTTTCCCGGGGAGAGACCGGCATAGACCCGTCCATGGGAAAGAGAATCCTTGAAAACCTGGTGCCGACATCCATAGTTATCCCCAGGGGAGAGAAGATCCCTGCCAGGTCATTCTACACCATAGGAGACAGGATATCCCTCAAGATAGTGGTCTTACCCGGAGAACCCCTGACGGTAATCCCTCTCCTGGTTCCGATAAAAGATCCCGGTGGCTGCGACCTTTACAGGCCCATACTTGCAGTCAACCCGGGTTCAATAGCCTTTCTTTCAGGCATAATCCAACATATCCCTTTCCTGACAGGACTGGGACTTGATTTCAAATTGAGGGTACTGGACAGCCACGGAAATACCGTGGAAATAACCGAATACCCGCCGGACCCGCCCGATTCAACGGTCCAGAAGAACGACCCCCGGATGAACGGCATATCAAACTGGTTTCCCGGCACGGCCACCCCGAACGGAACCAACGGGACATTTTTTCCCCAGGCGGGAGGGGAGTTTGACGCCAGGGACTGGATGCCCAACTGGCCTTCCCACTTCAACGTCGGGAATTCGCCGTTCCTTTCAATAGCAGGGCTTTCCCTGATTCACAGGAAAGAGCAGTGGAAAACAATCGATTTCTGGAAGGGCGGCCGGGACAGGCGCCTCCTGGACCGGGTTACAACATTCCCTCAACCGGGCCTGCCAACCCATGGAAGGCTCAACATAAACACTTCCACGGAGACGGTTCTTGCCTGTCTGCCCATGGTGGACAACGTGACTGCCGGGGCAATAATGGCAGCCCGCCCTTACGGGGATATCTCGGAGGTGCTCGGAAGACATGGAACCGGAAACACCCCGGCCGAAGAATTGAACAGGACGATAACCCGTTACGGTTTCGACCTGAGTGACAACGATTCCGACGGATTCATAGATACCGACATGGAAAAGGAGGCCGTCTTCTCAAGGATAGCCAACCTTATAACCGTCAGGAGCAATGTTTTCAAAATAATGGCAATCGGACAAAAAGTGCGGGAGGTAAGGAAAAATGGTAAAATAGAAAAAGAGATCCTGGCGGAAAAAAAGGTTACAGTCTGGTACGACAGGAAGAAGAGGAAAATCATATACAGGAGAGAAGTGGAATAGGCCGTTCCTGCAGCCGGGCTCATAAAACAGAAAAATAGAGAAGGATGAAAAATGAAGATTAGACTGCTGAAAAAGTTGATCCCATTCGCCAAAAAGCGGAAAAAAATGCTTCTTGCCATGCTCGCAGCCGCCGCGGCGCTGGTCCTTATTTACTCGTTTCTTTTCCTCCGCAACAGGAACGTAGTGGCCGTCGTGGACGGATACAGGATCACCGCCCAGGATATCATGGTGGAACTCGAGCTTTCTCCCGAAATATACAGGGAATCGGTGGCGGACAATCCTGAATCGGTAATCAACGCCTACATAGACCAGGTCATCGTATACAGGAAGGCGAAAAGGTATGCGGCAAGACACAGCCGCAGCGTGAAAGCCCGCATGAAGAATTTCTACATGAAAACAGTTTCAAGGGAATTCGTGGAAAAGGAACTTTCCAAGAAGATAAAGATTGACGACGCTTACATATCCGAGTACTACAACACCAACATAGAGGACTTCATACTTCCCGAAAGGGTGAAGCTGTACGAGATAGTTCTGAGGGAAAGGGCGCAGGCGGAGGAAATCCTGAAGAGGCTCAGCTACGGGGAATCCTTCGAGGCGATAGCCCTTAAGGAATCCATTTCCGACAGCCGGGCATCAGGCGGAGACCTGGGTTGGATAGACATAAGGAAACTTGACGAGGAAATATCTTCAATGGTATCGGGCATAAACCCCGGCGACATACTGGCAAACATAATAAGGACGGAT
Source organism: bacterium (assembly GCA_029548585.1). Taxonomy (GTDB): domain Bacteria; phylum Ratteibacteria; class UBA8468; order B48-G9; family JAFGKM01; genus JALNXB01. The sequence continues at coordinate 2,667 of JAKPNC010000055.1, forward strand.
CTCGGGTACCACATAATAAAGCTCGGGGGAAAAACCGAGCGCAGGATACTTACCATCAGCGAGGCCACTCCGTCCATAGTGAATATCCTCATGTCAACAGAGAAGAAGAAAGAGGTTGACAAGCTCGTATCCCGGCAGAGAGAGAAGAGCAGGATAAAAATTTACAAGGAAAGGATACCCTTGATTAAAGAAGGACAAAAATGAAAAAAGTATTGTATATGCTGGCAGCCCTTGCGATCGCATCCTGTCCGGCCCGCTCCCAGGACAGGTCTGTGATAACCGTGGGCAACAGGATGATTTTCGAAAGCGAGATAAGGGGCAGGATGGAAACCGACAAAAGGCCCTATGAAGAAGTGGCAAAGGAACTGACCGTCGAAAAAATGCTGGCATATCAGGCCGACAGGGAAGGAATCACGGTTACCCGGGAAGAAGTCGAGGCCGAGGTAAAAAGAATAAACGGCACCTTTCCCGACGAGGCTTCGTTCATAAACAGCCTTGCCCGGCAGAACCTTTCACTGGCGGGATTAAAAGTGGCCATCGAAGACAGGATCAAGAGAAACAAGCTCATCCGGCAGAAGGTAATAGGAAGGATAGACATAAGCCAGTCGGAAATAATCGACGAGATGAAGCAGGTTCTTTCCAATCTTGGAAATTCTTACAACCTGAGGCTGAAGTGGTTCCAAAGCAAGGAGGAAGGCATATCTTTCACCGAAGGCTTCAACCCGGCGAAGGAAGGGGAGATGTCCGAATCCCAGTGGTTCCTGGACAGGCAACTGCTCCCGGAGGTCCTGGCCGAAATCAAGAACGTCAGGATCGGCACGCCAAGCAGCCCTTTCCCGGTAGGGGAAAGATACCTGGTAATACTTCTTAAGGATTCAAAGCAGGAAGAAAAACCAGGCACGCAAGAGCTTTTCAACATGGCGAGGAACAATATATACCAGAGAAAATTCAGCAAACAGTTTGACCTTTACCTAAAAGAGCTTCAGTCAACAATTCCCGTTTTTTACAGCGAATAATGCCAGACAAAATTATAGGGATATCCCTTGGAGACCCGGCAGGCATAGGTCCCGAGGTATTCCTGAAGGCTTTCAGGGAAATATCCGCAGAAGGCTTCATTCCCCTCGTTTCGGGAGATATCCCCGTTTTGGAAAGGAACTTCGAGTCATTGGGAATATCTTACAGGATTAACAAGGTCGTTAAAGCTGACGACATAAGAAAAGACCGGCTCAACGTATACAGCGCCGGTATCATTACCCGGAAGGATTTCCCTGCCGGAAAAGATTCAAAGATCTGCGGCATGGCATCTTTTGCATATGTCGAAAACGCGGTAAAGCTCTGGAAGGAGGGCATAACAGATGCCCTTGTTACGCTTCCCATCTCCAAGAAGGCCTGGCACCTTGCCGGCAAGAAATACGCAGGTCACACCGAATACCTTGCATCGGCTCTCGGATGCAAAAGCCATGCCATGATAATGGCCGCCGGAAGGATAAGGGCTCTTTTGGTTACGACCCATGTGCCGCTAAAGGAAGTTCCGGCCATCCTTACCAGCAAGCTGATCGTCGAGAAGGCAATAGTCGCATACAGGTTTCTGAAAGAGTCCGGTATCGTCAACCCTTCCATAGCCTTTGCCGCTCTCAATCCTCACGCCGGGGAAGACGGAATCCTCGGCACGGAGGAAAAAACCGTAATAAGTCCCGCCATCTCCACTCTTAAGCAAAGGGGCATAACATGCACGGGTCCTATGCCGGCCGATTCGGTATTCAGGGCCGCCCTGGACGGAAAGGCCGACATGGTGGCCGCTATGTACCACGACCAGGCTATGATCCCGCTCAAAACGTTCTACCCGGGCAAGCTGGTAAATTGCACCGCGGGACTGAAAATGGTAAGAACAAGCCCGGGGCACGGCACGGCATTCGACATCTCCTATTCCAACAGCGCAGATCCCTCGAGTTTCATTGAAGCTTTCAGGATGGCGGCATGCATCCTTGAGAAGAGGCCCCTGGCCTGACGGGCCGCCCTTTTCATTCCCGTAAACAGGCAAAGGCAATAAATGGAATTCTTAACCCTGAGCAAAATATTGAAGCTCCTCCATGAAGACGGCATCGAGGTGAAGAAACATCTCGGGCAGAACTTTCTCATAGACAGGAATTCAAGGGACAAGATCCTTTCTTACGCGGACATAGGCCTTGAAGACACCGTGGTGGAAATCGGTCCGGGCCTGGGTTCCCTGACTGAAAGACTCCTGGACGCGGCTAAAAGAGTCTATGCTTTCGAGATAGACCCGGCGCTGTGCATCTTCCTCAGGGAAAGGTTCGGACAGACGGAGAAATTTCACCTCGAAGAGAGGGACTTTCTCTCTCTCCCCGACAACTGGTGGACAACCATACCACCGGGGGTTGTCGTGGTGAGCAACACCCCGTATTACATCAGTTCCCAGATCGCTTTCCGGGTGATAAGGCAGCGCAGGAGGATCAGGGAAGCGCTCCTGACGGTACAGAAAGAGGTCGGGGAGAGAATCACGGCAGGTCCGGGGAAGAAAAACTACTCGGCAATCTCCGTCCTTTACAGTATTTACACGGAATCAAGAATATGTTATTCTTTAAGCAAGGATGTCTTCTTTCCAAAACCCGGGGTAAACTCAGTTGTTGTAAAAGTTTTGCCTCTTGAAAAGCCGAAATTTCACATTGAAGATGAAAACCTGTTCATCGACTTTTTGTCCCGCATTTTCATGTTGAGAAGAAAGAAGCTTTCAAACGTTGTAAACAAGCTTTTCGAGGTAAACAAGGGAGATTTTATCCGTGCCGCCGTAAAGGAAGGCATAGAAGAGGGCACGAGGGCCGAAGATCTTTCCCCGGGCCAGATATGCGTAATATATTCCATCGTCAGGAACCTTCGGGAATGAATATCGGCCGTACCGGGAGCGGAAAACAGGAAGGGGAAGAGGGATAAAAACTTACTGGCATTGAAACCTTAATAAAAACAATTTACGGCAGAACGAAAAATACCTGAGAGTCATATCAAAGGAGAAAAATCATGGCTATGTGGATTGGAGTCAACAGAAGGGCGAGAGTCTGTTACGGATTTGACGATATCTCACTTGTCCCGGGTGATGTAACCATCAATCCCGAAGAGGTCGACCTTTCAGCTTCGATAGGGAACCTCAAGCTTAAGATACCCATCTTAGCGGCAGCCATGGACGGGGTCGTAGACACGAAGTTTGCCATAGAGTTTGCCAAACAGGGAGGTCTTGCGGCGCTCAATCTCATGGGAATATACACCAGGTACAAGGACCCCTACGAGATACTCGACCAGATTATAAAGAGTCCTTACGAGAAATCGACGGCCCTCATACAGAGCATTTACAGGGAACCCATAAAGGAAAACCTCATAGGGGAAAGGATCTCTGAAATAAAGAAAGGGTGCGGCCTCTGTTCGGTAAGTTCCATACCCATGCATGCAGAAAGGTTCCTGGGCATCTGCAAGGAAGCCGGAGTCGATATATTCATCATCCAGTCAACGGTTACAACAGCAAAGCATTTATCCACAACATACAAGCCCCTTGACATACCTTCATTCTGCAAAAGCGCCGGCATTCCCGTTATCATAGGAAACTGCGTAACCTTCGACGTGGCCCTCGAGCTGATAGAAGCAGGCGCATCGGGAATCCTTGTCGGAATAGGGCCGGGCGCCGCCTGCACGTCCAGGCAGGTTCTCGGACTGGGGGTCCCGCAGGTGACAGCAACCGCTGACTGCGCGGCTGCCAGGGATCTCTATTACAAGAAAACGGGCAAGTACATTCCCATGATAACCGACGGCGGCATGGTAAGCAGCGGGGACATATGCAAGGCCTTCGCCGCCGGAGCCGACACGGTGATGATCGGTTCGGCTTTCGTAAAGGCCGTTGAATCCCCGGGCAAAGGCTTCCACTGGGGAATGGCGACCTCCGACGAGAACCTTCCGAGGGGAACGAGGATAAGCGTGGGAGTCTCATGCACCCTCAAGGAAATACTTTACGGGCCCGCGAAGGTTGACGACGGGTCGCAGAACCTGATAGGAGCCATGAAACTTTCCATGGGATCCCTCGGGGTGAGAAACATCAAGGAGATGCAGACTGTGGAAATTGCCGTCACCCCTTCCATAAAAACCGAGGGCAAGATATACCAATCCTTCCTGAAGGCAATGAGCCATAAAGAGAAGTAAGACGTAAAGGAGGAGAGAAGGAAATGAAAGATTTTGTACATCTTCATTTGCATACCGAGCACAGCCTCCTTGACGGGATGTGCAGGATCTCGGAAGTAACCGCGATGGCCCACAAGTACGGGATGAACGCCATTGCCATCACCGACCACGGAACGATGGGCGGAGTCCTTAAATTTTACAGCACGGCCCTCAAAAACGGAGTCAAGCCCATCATAGGATGCGAGATGTACATCTCGCCCGGAAGCCGCCTTGAAAGAAAGCCCAATGAAAAGAAGGAATACTTCTTCCATATCACCCTGCTGGCGAAAAACTTCAAAGGATACCAGAACCTCATGAAACTTTCCACGATATCCTATACCGAAGGTTTCTACCACAAGCAGAGGATCGACAAGGAGGTCCTGGCGCTCCACAGCGAAGGACTTATTGCCCTGGGAGGCTGCCTGAAGGGAGAGGTAAGCTCCCTGCTTCTTGAAGGGGAATTAGAAAAAGCCGAAAAAGCGGCCGGAGAATACCGGGAGATAATGGGCAGGGAAAACTTTTACCTTGAGGTTATGGACAACGGACTGGAAGACCAGTACAGGGCGAACCGCCTCATGATTGAGCTCGGCAAAAAAAACGGCATAGGGCTCGTGGCTACCAACGACTGCCATTACCTGAATAAGGAAGATGCCTTCGCGCACGAGGTACTGCTCTGCGTACAGACCCAGACCAACATGGATGACCCGGGCCGAATGAAGTTCCAGACCGACGAATTCTATTTCAAGACGGCCGAGGAGATGAAGGAGGCTTTCAGGGAGATCCCCGATTCGGTTAAAAACACCGTCGAGATAAGCGAAAAGTGCAACGTGCAGCTGCCCATAGGAGAATACCACCTGCCCAAATTCACCCCTCCGGGGGGACAGTCCCCCGAGGAGTGCCTTGAGAATCTTATCAGGGAAGGCATAGGCAAAAAATTCGGGATAGATTGCAGGATGCTGGACGGGGAAAGCACGGACCAGGTCATCAGAAGGGCCGCCTACGAGTTCAGCGTGATAAAAAAGATGGGTTTTGCAAGCTACTTCCTTATCATACACGATTTCGTTTCCCATGCAAAGAAAAACGGGATAATGGTCGGGCCGGGAAGAGGGTCTGCCGCGGGAAGCCTCGTTGCATACCTGCTGAACATAACCGAGATCAACCCCCTGGCCCACAACCTTATATTTGAAAGGTTCCTTAACCCCGACAGGGTAAGCCTGCCCGATATAGATGTTGACTTCTGCGACAGACGGCGTTCCGAGATAGTGGATTACATAAAGAATAAGTACGGCGAAAAGAACGTGGCACAGATCGGCACTTACGGCAGGATGGCGACAAGGGCCGTGCTGAAAGATGCGGGACGGGCTCTCGGCTTCAGTTACAACGAGGTCGACAAGATAGTCAAGCTCATTTCGCCGGAACCGGGCACATCCCTTGAAGATGAACTTCAGTCCAACCAGGAAATAAAGAAGCTCTTCGAGACCGACGAAAGCGTAAGAAAACTTTTCACCATATCCCTGAAGCTCGAAGGACTTGCAAGGCATTCATCGATACATGCCGCCGGCCTGGTTATAACCGAAAGCCCCGTGGACGAATACGCGCCTCTGTTCCGCGGCCCCAACGGTGAACTTGCCACCCAGTACGAAATGGAAGGAGTGGAGAAGATAGGGCTGCTGAAGATAGACATCCTCGGCCTGAAAACCCTTTCAGTAATCGAAGATACTCTCAGCCTCATAAAAGAAAGAAAGGGGCTGGTTCATAAAGATCCTCCGCTCGACGATCCCGCGACTTACAGCATGCTTGCGGAAGGAAATTCAACAGGGATATTCCAGCTTGAAAGCAAGGGCATGCAGGAACTTCTGAAGGACATCAACCCAAAGACCTTCGAGGATATAGTCGCAATACTGGCGCTCTACCGTCCCGGGCCGATGAAAAGCGGCATGGTGAAGGAGTATATAAAGAGGAAGAACGACCCGTCCCAGATCAGGTACGACCATCCCCTTCTCGAATCCATACTCAAATCCACTTACGGGGTCATCCTCTACCAGGAACAGGTTATGGAGATAGCCCACAAGATGGCCGGGTTCACCATGGGACAGGCAGACGAACTGAGAAAATCCATGGGGAAGAAGATCCTGGAAGCCATGGAGCAGAAGAGAGATCTTTTCATAGAAGGGGCCAAGAATAACGGAGTCAGCGACCAGGTAGCAAAAAAGATATTCGAGCAGATCGTGAAGTTTGCGGGGTACGGCTTCAACAAATCCCACAGCGCCGGATACGCCCTGGTATCATACCAGACGGCCTATCTCAAGGCAAACCACCCGCTGGAGTTCATGGCCTCCCTTTTGAACAGTGAAATCGGTAATTTCGACAAGATATCCGAATATATTTCCGAATGCGAAAGAATGGACATATGGATACTGCCGCCCGACCTGTGCGAAAGCGACGGGAGGTTCAGGATTTTCGGCAATGACATCATCTACGGGCTGGGCTGCGTAAAGAACGTCGGAACGGGAGCCGTGGCATCCATCATCGAGGCCAGGCAGAACGGCAGGTTCAAGTCCCTCTTCGATTTCTGCGAAAGGGTCAACCTGAGGACCACCAACAGGAAGGTGATAGAAAGCCTCATAAAGGCGGGGGCCTTCGATTTCCTCGAGATGCCCAGGTCCCAAAACTTCGCGATGATCGACGATGCCATGGATTACGGTTCCAAGATGCAGAAAAAGACAGAAGACGGCCAGATGGAAATATTCTCCTCGGAAAAAGGAATGATACTTCCGGAGACCGACAGGGAGGTGCTCATGTCACTGCCGGAGTGGACGGATACCCGGCTTCTGTCCTACGAAAAGGAGATGCTGGGCATATATCTCACCGGACATCCCCTCGAGAGGTACGTATCCATGATGAAGATATTCTCCACCATATCTTCCTCCGACCTGGAAAAGGTTAAAGAAGGCACGAACGTCTGCATCGGAGGCATCCTATTGGACATAAAACGGACCAATACCAAGAAGGGCGAGAGGATGGGATGGGGAGAGATAGAAGACCTTTCGGGAAAAGTCAGGGTTCTCTTCTACCCGAGAACGTACGAAGCGGCTTCTCCCATCATAAGGAAAAACGCCATTATCTTCGTAAAGGGAAAACTTGAAAAGAAGGACCGGCTGACAGTCATAGCGGACGAGGTTTCAAATCTCAACACAGCGGAAAAAAACAGGTTTCTTTCCAGCGTTGAGATAGATATAAAGCTTCCCATGGGAGATGAAAAGCTTAACCGGCTGAAGGACCTCTTCCTTAAGAACAAGGGCAACTGCCCGGTATACCTTAACCTGCTGATTGAAAAAGGAAAGAAAAAGGTTAAGGTAAAGGCCAACGGGTATACTGTCAATCCTGACATAGATTTCGTGGAAGACCTCCAGGCGATACTGGGAGAATCTTCCTTCCACATAGGCGTATGAATTGAAATGAAACCTTTTATCAGGACCCTCTGGTGGGAAAATGGCAGTTTATATATCATAGACCAGCAGAAACTGCCTTCGCGCGAGATCTCACTGAAACTTACTAGTGTAAGAGACGTGGTTAACGCCATTAAGGCCCTCAAGGTGAGGGGCGCTCCCGCCATAGGATGCGCAGCGGCTTTCGGAGTGGCAATCTCCGCCCTCAAATCCCGGACATCGGATCCCTGCAAGCTGAGGGATGCCGTCCTGAAAGACATTAAGATGATTGCGTCTTCCCGGCCCACGGCGTACAACCTTTTCTACTCGCTCGGCCGCATGTCGAACGCCCTCGAAGAAGCACTTCCCGGGGGAACGGAAAAGATAAGGGAGAAACTTCTTTCCGAAGCGCTGGACATATTCAGGGAAGACCTTGACTGCTGCCGCAGGATAGGCGTCAACGGGGCAAGCCTTATCAGGAACGGCATGAACATATTGACACACTGCAACGCAGGCGCCCTTGCAACATCCGGGTTCGGGACCGCCCTTGCTCCCCTCTTTGCCGCAAAAAAGAAAGGCTTAAGGTTCCACGTGTACGTGGACGAAACAAGGCCGGTATTGCAGGGAGCCAGGCTGACGGCATGGGAACTTGGAAAAGCGGGGATAGCCCATACCCTCATATGCGACAACATGTCCGGCAGCCTTATGAAACAGGGAAAGGTTGACATGGTCATTACGGGTGCCGACAGGATAGCGGCAAACGGGGATACCGCAAATAAGATCGGCACTTACCCGCTTGCGGTCCTTGCCCATTACCACGGGATACCTTTCTACGTTGCCGCGCCATATTCGACTTTCGATCCGGCCATCAAGTCCGGCAAAGATATCGTAATAGAGGAGAGAGACCCCGAAGAGGTCAGAAAATGCTCCGGTAAGATGGCTTCACCTGCCGGAACCAGGGTCTACAACCCGGCCTTTGACATAACCCCGGCAAAATTAATAAGGTCTTTTATAACGGAAAATGGTATAATAAAGAAAGCATGAAATGCCGGGCGGTTGGCTCAGGGGTTAGAGCGCTTGCTTCACACGCAAGAAGTCGCAGGTTCGATTCCTGCACCGCCCATTTACCCCAACTCTACTTTGTTAAGGTTCACGTTGAGGAGCTTTGATTTATCCTCCGTAAAAATAGACGATAGAAAATAGAAAATTGACAATAGAGAGTCATTGAAGCCAACCAGGACTTCAAGCAAAAAGGGGGTATATCATGCGAAAAATTATCCCTTCGGTTTTTCTTCCACTATGGATTTTTTTCTCGTCCTCTCTTCTCTTCTCACAGAACGCTTCAGAAATTCGCGGCCGCTGTGTTGACGAAACCGGCAAACCGCTGGAAGGCGCCGAGGTTTTCCTCTATTACAATTCTTTTCCCTCAGAAATGGGCACCGCTCCCCCGGAACTGGAATGCGGAGTTAAAGGCAAAACTCTGACCGACGCAAGGGGCGAATTTCAACTGCCGGCAGATTTGCTCACCTACCAGCCGTGTCTCGCCGGGCGGGACAAACGGACAGGTTATTGCCTCATTGCAAAACATACCGACCGCGCCATAGGAATCGTTCCGCTCAAACAAGGGAACGAGACCCTTCGTCAGACCCTTACTCTCGTCCGGGGACGTTCGTTAAAAGCTTCGGTCGCGGATGAAACAACCCGCGAAAAAATCCCGGGAGTCCGCGTCCGGTTCGTCACGGCAAGCGGCTTCAATTTCGCCCTGAACGACAACTCGCCTGCCGCATGCGGAATTACGGATAAAAACGGCGAATGCATCTTAACCAACCTGCCTGTCACTGAATGTTTTTTTATTGCGGATACGGAAGGATACGTCCCTGTATGGAAGGAGATAATGAAAGGAACAGAAGGAACAAGCACCGAGCTCGTTATGAGCAGAGGTATTGCCATTTCGGGCAAAGCTTCTTTTCCCGACGGAAAACCGGCCGCGGGACTGCTGGTCAGGTTCAGCAAGGAAGGATATTGGTCGGGCATGGCAAGCTACGCTGTGACAGACAGCAGCGGGATATGGAAAAAGGTATGCCTCCCGGTAAGTTTCAGAGACCATTTCGCCCCGTCAAACCAAAATGACGACCGGAACCAGCCCGTAACGGTCAACGCCGACCAGTTCCTCGAAGAACCTCCTTTTGTCTCGTCGTCTCCCGTACTGCTTGACACAAGGGAAAAGAGGGAATTTAATGTGGAGCTTAAGGTTGAACGGGTCTCGTCAGAAAAACTCTTCGTGAAATTTATCGCCTCCGACCTGACCCCTCTTGTTGGGAATAAAGCTGCCGTTTATCTCAGCGACGAAAAAACCGGAAGGTGGGATGACATTGGATTCCTCTGTTCGGACGGAGAGGGAATAGCTTCCATTTCTGTTCCGAGGGGACAGGTAATGCTCATGCAGGAACAGGATGTGGTTATCCCCGGCTGGTATATCCCGGAAGATTATTCCATTCTCGCTCTCAACTGGTCAGGGGAAAAATGGCGCTACGGCACTGAATCAGGCTTTTCCCGGGAAACTCTTTACAGGCACGAAAGCGGCTCGGGCACGGAAAAAGACCCGGTTGTTATAAAAGTCGGCGTCATCCCTGCCTTGCCGCTTAAAGGTTTTGTTGTTGACATCGAAGGAAGGCCTATGAAAAACTGCCAGGTTTTTTCGGGATTTGCCAGGGAAGGCGCAAAAACGAACGAGGAAGGAATGTTTGCTTTTCCCGTTATGCCTTCGGACATCATCGTTGAATTATTTGTGACGGCCCCCGACAGGAAATTCGCGGGGTTCGGTTCCGCCGACCCCAAATCGTCCGAACCTGTAAAAATCACGGTTCAACCCACAAGAGAATACCCGGCAAGGGTCGTGGACTGCGAAGGGATGCCCGTGGGAAAAATCCGAATGTACTCTGAAATAAAACTTAACGACAAAACAAACAAATACCAGATTCGCCAGACTATAACTGCCGATGATGAAGGCCGGTTTGTCTTAAAGAAAGCGCTTCCCGGCACCGCATGTTATTTCTGGTGGAGCGAGGATAACGAAATCAACCGCGATTTCGATTCCGGGAGCTCAGAAGTCAAATTATCCGGAATTACGGAAGAAAACCCCTTGACCATAACCGTGAAAAGGTACATAGAGTCCATTATGGGCAAGGTGACCGATATCAAAGGCAAACCGGTTGAAGACGCCGCAGTTGAGATTTTAAACTGGGACATTATACCCCGGAATATACAGTACAACCAGAAACCCATACACACCAATGAAAAAGGAGAGTTTACAGCCGGCAGGCTTGCAAAAGGCAAAACCGGCATACGCATAACTCATAAGGATTACAAGAGCGTATTATTAAGCGGGATTTCCACCGATTGTATTGACGTGTCGGCGGTTCTCAAACCGAAAGGGCCGGTTAACGTGACCGCTACAGTTAAAAACGCAGAAGGCGTTCCCATTCCTGGAATTAATCTATCTGTACTGGAAGTACCTTCCCTGTACGCCGGAGCGGGAGAAGATATCAAAACAATAAAGCTGGAAAGAAAAACCGGCAGGAAAGGAACCTGCTCTTTCATTATTCCGGAACAGAAAGAGAAACAGAAAAATCAGTGGACTCTCTTATGCGGGGCGCCGGGTTATTATTCCTTTTTTTGCGGGCTGTATGAAAATACGGACATGGAACTTGAAATAACCCTGAAAAAGAGACAAGAATCTTCAAACCTGAGCGGCATGGTAGTGGATACAGAAAACAGGCCGGTCAAAGGCGCGAACGTAAGAATAGCCAGTATTCTTTCTACTGCGCAAAACCAGGCGATCCGAAGAGGCGCCAGGTTACCCGAAGGAATTCTTACTGCCGTTACGGACAAGGAAGGCCGCTTTGATTTCCCCGCAATTTCAAAGGAAGACATGGCGACTCTTGAAGCGGAAGCCGAAGGATACGCCAGGCAGATATTCCATTATTCAAAAAGGGCGAATGCGGAAGAAAAGATTTGCTTTAGACTGCCACCGTCCTGTGAAATAAGCGGCAGTGTATTGTACGAAGACCAAAAACCCGCCGCCGGGATTTTTGTATCTGCAAGCGGCAGAACGACGTCTATCCATACCGTACGGAAGACCGACGAGAAGGGATTCTACAGCTTTAATAATCTCCCCGCAGGCACTTATTATATCAATGCGCGCCTTGTGCCTTCCGGGCTCCCTGTCCCGGGAGAAGAACCGCCCGAATGGGTAGCTTCCCCTGCAGCCTATTCTTTAATTGCGACAACCGCGGGAAATCCTGCTACAGGAAAGGATTTCGTGCTCAGAAAAGGGATAGTTGTAAGCGGAAAGGTTATTGAGAACATCAGCGGGAAACCGCTTGCAGATATACACGTCGGATATGTGGAAGGCGTTCCACCGGGAGGACTGTATTACGCAAGCGCAAAGACAGATGCACAGGGACGTTATAAAATAAGGGTGCTTCCCGGCAAAGGATATTTCCAGCTTTATAAGCCCGGCGACAATACTCCTCAGACAAAAGAAATGTCTTTTGAAGAGGGGGAAGTTTACAACAACGTGGATTTAAGGGTAGAATAGGGTGTCAAAGCGATGAATTAGTGACCCCTTCAGGGGTAAAAGAGGCGAAAATGAAAAAGTTTGTTTTTGTGCTGGTTTTTGTAACAAGCCTGATATTAAGGACAGGTTTTTTAGAGTGCCAATGAGGGCCCCCTCCCCGGAATCCGTTGGATTCCACACGGTTGGACAGCCTTTATAAAGATTGTGCAGTTAAACTTTCCGCAAGTTACCGCAAAACGGTTTTTTCCCTTAAAGAAGGAAAAACAACCGCGGCTTCCAGGGAATTTAAAACCTTTTTCGCTCCTGAAGTCAAAAAACTATATACCGAGACCGCCGAAACCGCGCCCAAGATATACATCGATGACTGCAACTGGAACGAAAAAATAAAAATTCTTTATATCACGACACAAAAAACAGCCGTTTTTCTTGAGAAAAGAGATGTTAAAAACTCAAAAGCAGGACTTGAATCCCTGCGGGAATTCTTTTACAAGCTGCACACCGACAATAAGATAAACATTGCAAGCGACGCCATTTACGCATTCAGAAAGGAACTCAACGAGTTTCCTCCCGGCAAAACTCTGACAAAAAAACAAACTGCAATTTTAAGCTCTCTGAAATCAAAGATTTTCCAGGCAGCGCCTTCCGAAGCAATGAAAAAAGATAAGGGGAAATTCAATGCCGAAGCAAACGCATGGAGCGACGCGGCAGGCAGGATTCTTTCCCGGAAGAAAATAGACGCACCTCAAATAAAACTGCTGAGAGATTCAACGGAGAAGTTTTATTTCAATTACGGTATGGATTTCGAATAAATCCGGTTGACGATGCCAACGAAGTTGTCAGGATGAAGAAAACCGGTATCTGTTATTTTTGACACCGGTTTTAACACCGGCAAGACCGGTTTGACTTCGCCTGAGAGCAAGGCGGCAAGGAGCCGGCGACGAAACGTATGTTTATACGTTGAGGAAACCGGAGACGATGCCAACGATGCTGTCAGGATGAAAGAAAACCGGTATCTGTTATTTTACGCCGAACTTCAAGTGCGGCGGATCCGTACATTCAAGACATCTTATACAATCCCTTGTATTCATCTGTTTTACGGGATCTATTCCAACGGGGCATTTCCTTGCGCATATCCCGCAGTTATTACAGGGGCTGACAAACCTCATGCGGAAAAGAGAAATACGGTTGAAAAAGGAAAGTATTGCCCCCAGCGGGCAAAAAAGACGGCAGAATCCCCTGCCCGCCGCAATCGCCAGGAGAGCAACCAAAGCCAAAATGCTCAGCCTCATGGCAAATCTCGCGTTATCGCCCGAAGTAACTCCCATAAGACTCCACGGGATTGTCGACTGCAGCGTCCCGGCGGGGCAGAAAAAACAGAAAGTGTAATTGGAGGAAGGAAGCAATACAGGGATAGCAAACACAAACATGGCCAGAACGGCGTATTTTGTATAATTTAATTTTTGAGGCAGTCTTACCGAAACACCGCGTGACGGGACCCTGTTCAAAACGTCCTGAAAAAGGCCGAAGGGACAAATCCATCCGCATACGAACCTTCCCGCTATTATCCCCGTCAGTCCCAGTATACCTATCGTGATAAAAGGAAATATCCTCAATCCCGCAAAATTGACAAGCGCGCCCACGGGACAGGCAAAAACCGCCGCAGGGCAGGAATGACAATTAAGGGCGGGCACGCATAATGATTTAAGCCGGAAAAAATAAAAGTCTATCCCTCCCAGCGAAACAACCTGAGTTATAAATCTGATTTTGATTTTCTTCATATTGCGGGAAGATTATGGGACCCATAATCCTTGACATGCTACAGTCACGTGGGACACGGTTGTTCTTCGATTTCCGCAGGCTGTTTCCCAGGTACGACTATACCCGTTTCAACCAACGGTTCCGCAGTATCCAGGGAAGACTCCGGCCTTACCGTATCAACAAAGCTTCCTTCCCGGTTGCGCTCTATACTGTGAGTCGTGCTTTTTTTAAGCACGTATGATTCGGACTGCGCCTTGCCTGACACGTCGTACCTGACATTAACAAGAGAGTGAAATATAAAACCGACAAAAAAAACAAACAGGACAAAAAACAAAACCAGCCGCACCCTTTTATTTCTGTCTCCCATTTTATAAATTATACAGTTATTCCCCCGGAAGAGCAAGGAGGTTAATAGATGTCCGGGCCCTGACGGTTTCAAACAGCGCTTCAATTCTCGATACTATCCGTGCGGTATCTGAAGGAGAATAGTCGGTCTGGATTTTAAGATAAGGTATACCGAGTTTTTCCCTGCAGAGTTTCTTCACGTAAAAGGATTCCACGTCATAAGTAAGACAGGTCTGCCAGACCAGTTCGATAACGCACCTGGCTTTGTATTCCCCAACCAGAGAACTTATCTGCCCGAACCTGCTGTCGTTGGGAGTCATGACGGAACATGGATGCCTGAAATACTTTTCCGCAAGAGCTTTTATCAGGTCTTTTTCCTTGATATCGACGTCTTCGAGGACAGGCTTGACGCCCGTGCAGTTTTCCGCGCAGACGACGAGACCCCCGTACTTTTCTATTATGTCCATTACCCGTTCGGCTCCGTGTACCAGAGGCGTTCCCGTAAGAAGCACCCGAACTCTGGCGTCCCCCCGGGGATCCTCCTGTTTATTTTCAAGAAACTCCAGTATTTTTTCGTACTGCCTGAGGTCTTCGGGAATGCAGGATATGATACTTTTCAAATCAAGAAGCTGTCTGCCCGTCAGGGGAGGATTGTCCTTCTTCATTAACTCCGCCAGCCTCCTTTTCAAAAAACGTTCCCTGTTCATGGCCTCCGTTGCCCGGAGTATTTTCTCCCTGTTTATCCTGACGCTGAAACGCCTCTCAAGCTCAGCCTTCAACTTGCGTAGTTCCGCCGTCCAATGTCCAAGAGCTTCCCTGTCGTTTGTTTTCTGGGTAAGTTCGAGGATGTAGAGGGGACGTTTCTCCCCCATCAGTTCAAACATCTTTTTCTTCCCGTCGCACGTAGTTTCAGCTACGACAAGGTCCGCCCATTCGAGAAAAGGATTCGATTTTTCCACGTGGTACCCGTATGTGGATTTTATAAGGGGGCACAGGTTATTTGGAAGATCTCTTTCAGCACAGGAGATCGTATCTGCCGAACCGCCGCACAAACAAACGGGCACGGCGCCCGCGGCCATGATAAGTTCCCTCGGAGTGTATTCGCACATAATTCCCACTACAGGCCTGCCTTCCTTCTTTGCATTTTCCACGTAATCATAACAGTTATCTAACATCTTCTCAAAGTATCCGGTTATGTGATTTTGTTTCATCCGAAAGTCTCCCTATCCCGTAAAGCGGGAAGGTATGGGAGTCGAACCCATCCGAAGCCTTCGCCAGGCCCCAAACTGGATTTGAAGTCCAGAAGGTTCACCGGAACCTGCACCTTCCCGAAAATTGCCCCGCAAAGAATCAATCCGCCGGAATATGCCTGTCTCCGTCTCTTTTTGTCAGTCCCGTCTCATCAAAGTATTCCAGCACCGCCTGGGCGTACTTGCGCGAAAAATCAAGCCTGTCCCTCAATTCGGATATGCTTACGCTTTTTTTATTTTTCATGTATTCCGTCACAATCCCTTCTATTTTTTCAAGCCAGTCGCGGTGGTATGTGACTTTGCCGCTCAACCTCACTAGAGTCCCCTGCTC
Organism: bacterium; assembly: GCA_029548585.1. Classification (GTDB taxonomy): domain Bacteria; phylum Ratteibacteria; class UBA8468; order B48-G9; family JAFGKM01; genus JALNXB01. The sequence goes on from JAKPNC010000055.1 coordinate 18,576, forward strand.
TATAAGAACATTCATTATGTTTTGAAAATCCTCCTTTTTCGCACCTGTTTTTTTCTGAATCTCGTCCTCAAGGGGAGGAGTTAAACCGGCCCCCCTGAAATTCCCTGCAATCATATCTGCCAATTCCTGCTCTTTAGCCTTTAATTTTATGCTGTAGCCTGACAGGAATAAACCGCCGCCTTTCCTGAAAATCACCCCTTTCTGTTCGAGTTCGCCGAATAATTCCTCAAACACTTTTTTATCCGTTGCTCCGGCTATAAGGGACTTCAGACTCGAAAAAGGAATGGACAGGCGGTAAGGATTCCGGCGCAGGAAATCCCTGACCGTTTCCACGAGCTTTTCCAAAAGCTCTTTGTACGCGGCATTATGCATATACCGTGTTTGTTCTCTTTGGGCAGTAGTTTTTACCTGATGGAATGCACGGATTTTATGCTCCACGGAAAGTTCTTCGACAACTTCTCTTATTTTTTCCTCGCTTTCACCCGTCTGACGCACAATCTCCTGAACTTCAAGAGGAACAAAACGGCTTTTAAGAAGCACTTCTTCAACGGCTTCTGTCAGGCTTCCCTCCAGTTTTTTCAGCGTATCCACGGGCCGGCTGTCAAACCTTTTATGTTTCCCCGGTTCGACGTCAAGAATAATTCCGCCTCCTATCGTTTTAACCGGGGAAAAAGTGCGCACGATAAACCTGTCCTTCGCCAACACCGCAATGGGAGATTCCAGGAAAAATTGCACGGGAATTCTTTCCCCGGGACGCATCTCCTCCCTGTCAAGCAATATGAGCCTGCATATAACCTCATCAGTTCCCGCGTGAAACCTGAGGCGGATCCTGTTTTTCACATTCTTAGGATACTCTCCCAGCAATTGCAGCTGAGCATCCAGGCGGTTTGTCGGGGAAAGGGCTCCCGGAGCGGCGGCAATCTGTCCTCTCTTGAGCAATTCCTTCTTAATGTCGGGAATATTGAGAGCCGTTCTCGTGCCTGTTCCTGATTCCTGAACCTTCCTGCTGTGTACCTGTATACCCCTGACCTTGGAGGTTATCCCTGCGGGAAAGATCTCGACAGTATCGCCCACTCCCACCCTTCCCGAAAGAATCGTTCCCGCAATCACCGTGCCGAATCCCGGCGCAACAAAAATCCTGTCTATGGGCATCCTGAATATCCCGGTATCGCTGCGTTCCCCGACCTTTCCGGCGATATCCGCAAGAGCCGTTTTCAGCCGTTCAATCCCCGCTCCGGAAACGGAAGAAACTTCTATTATCGGTTCCCCTTCAAGGAAAGATCCTTCCGTCATATCCCTGATTTCCGCATTGACTTTTTCAATCTGTGAGGCAGCAACCATATCTGTCTTGGTCAAAACAACCATGCCTTTCTTTATGCCAAACAGCTTAAGTATGGTGAAATGTTCTTCCGTCTGCGGCTTTATGCCTTCGTCTGCGGCAACCACCAGGAGAGCCGCATCGATACTGCTGGCACCCGCCACCATAGTCCTGACAAGACCTTCATGCCCGGGCACATCTATGAAAACAATCTCCCTGCCGCAACCCTGCATGTTCATGAAAACAAAACCCAGGTCGATTGTCATACTCCTCTTTTTTTCTTCGGGCAGGGTATCGGGATCTATGCCGGTCAAAGCTTTTACAAGAGAAGATTTGCCGTGGTCTACATGTCCGGCCGTCCCTATTATTACCTGTTTTTTTTCTTCTGCCATATATTATTCTTTACCGGTTACGGATGAATAAAACATCCTGACCGGCGCACCCCCGAAAGAAACCGCCAGCCACACGGCTTCATTTATTTCGTCTTCCCCGATTCCCATTTTAATCGCTTTTTCCAGATGAAGCTTTAAACAGGGTTCGCACCTGGAAATAAGTGAAAGGGCTATGGCCATAAGCTCCTTGTTGCGAAGGGATATGGAACCGGAATTCCCGGCTGCCTCCATGAAACCGGCAAAAGCGCTTTCGGCGTTGTGCCCGCCGGCTATGCCATGCCCATTTCCGGGAGGCGGACAACATTCTTTCAGGTTTTCATTCCCGCAGCAGGAAACTTTTTTCTCCATCTCCGTCTTTTCGTCTTTCCTCCCGAACGAGAAACGGCTATCCTTTTCGCCTGACTGTTTATTGCTAAGAATTATTTTCCCTTCCGATCTGCATGCAACCTTCCCTATAACTGAAGCGCATCTGACTCCTTTCTCATTGAGTCTGCCGAGGAACAGTTCCGTTTTTTCTTCCGGAACCCCGATCAGAAGCCCGCCGGAAGTCTGCGGGTCGCACAGCAGGTATTCCATCTCTTCCGGTATATCCCCTTCCCTTTCCAGATAACGGGAAACATACTCTTTGTTCCGCTCAATGGCGCCCGAAACAATTCCTTCTCTCAGACAGTCCAGAACTCCATTGAAAACAGGCACGTCATTGACATTCAACCTTACCGTGACACCGCTCTGGGAAACCATTTCGCCAAGATGGCCGAGAAGGCCGAATCCCGTTAAGTCGGTACAGGCGGAAACGCCCGTTTCAACCATTGTTTCGGAAGGAATCTTGTTAAGCTCTGCCATCGATTTGCCTATATCTGCAATAGACGTGGAAACAGCCCTGTTCAACTGGTGGGCGAAACTTATCACTCCCACACCTATCGGTTTTGTCAAAACCAGATTGTCCCCCGGTTTAAGACCGCTGTTCGTAACGATTTTGAGAGGATTTATTATTCCCGTCACGGCGAATCCGAACTTTACCTCCCTGTCTTTGATACTATGGCCTCCTATAACAGCCACGTTCGATTCTTTCATCTTATCAAGTCCTCCGAGAAGCATCTGAATCATAATTTTGTGGTTCAATTTATCAGAAGGAAACGCTATGATTGACAGGGCGGTGAGCGGAACGCCGCCCATGGCATAAATATCGCTCACGGAATTGGCCGCGGCAATCTGCCCGAAGGTATACGGGTCATCGACATTGGGAGTGAAAACATCCACAGACTGAACCAGAGCGGTTTCATCATTCAACCTGTAAACTCCTGCATCGTCGCAGGTTCCAGTTCCCACAAGGATTTTCGGGTCGGATATTTCCGGCAGCCCCGAGAGGATTTTTTTAAGATATTCCTGGCTTATCTTCGAGGCACAGCCGGCATTTTCAACAAGCCGGGTAAGTTGAGTCTCCACCGTTTTCTCTTCCAGATGCTCCCCGGCGCAGTGACACACGTTTTTTTCTTTAAACAGCGCACAGGGACATTTCTGCCTGGGGTCGCAGATACAATGTCCCAGTTTGATTGAGCGGCTCATTATTTTGTTGCGTTTTTTCAGATCTATCATAACATCTCCTCCTTTAACAGAGAATACTGCTCAGCGCTTCCGCAACAATTTTCTCTTCCTCTTCCTGCATGGTCCTTAAATCCAGCAGTACACTGCCCTTGTGAATTCTTGTGAAAACGGGCGGATTGTTGTAACGGAGTTTTCTTGCAAGGTCTTCAGCGCTTATTTTGCAGGGTTTCACGCTCAAGAGTTTTGAAGGCAGCGCTTCCACCGGCGCCGAGCCGCTGCCTATAAGGGAAAATCCTTTAACCACGGAAATCTCCGCCTTTTCATGTACCGAAGCAGGCAGAATTCCCATAAACCGTTGTGCCCGCAAATCAAGTTCTTCAGGAGACAGGGAAAACATTCTGTAAACAGGATGCTCGCTCTTCAGCTTTTCCGGATTCAGGAAAAGTTTCAGAGTCGCCTCAAGCCCCGCTATCGACATCTTGTCTACCCGAAACGCCCGTGCAAGAGGATTTTTCCTTATCCTTCCGATAAATTCCGCCTTGCCCGCTATAATCCCGCTCTGAGGACCTCCTATCAGCTTGTCCCCGCTGAAACATATTACGGAAACTCCTTTCCTGATGCTCTCCGTGACAAGAGGTTCAGGCTGAAGCCCGTATTCCTCAAGACTGACAAGAGCGCCGCTTCCCAGGTCGTCGATGACGGGCAGTTTATGCTTACCGGCAAGTTGGACAAGTTCCCCGACGGACGGTTCTTCCGCAAATCCCATAATCCTGTAATTGCTGTGGTGGACATGAAGAATGGCCCCGGTTTTTTCTCCGATAGCCGAAGCATAATCTTTGAGATGAGTTTTATTTGTCGTACCTGTCTCTCTGAGAATGACACCGCTGGCTTCCATTATTTCAGGCATACGGAATGAACCGCCTATCTCGATAAGCTGCCCCCGGGAAACTATGACTTCCCTGCCACCGGCAAGCGTATTGAGAATAAGAATGGTGGCGGCGGCGTTGTTATTCACAACCGTCGCGTCTTCGGCTCCCGTTAGTTCGCATACCAGATGTTTTACGTGCTCTTCCCTGCTGCCCCTCTGCCCTGTTTCGGCATCCACTGCAAGCGTGCAGTATCCTTTTATCGCTGAATTTATCTGGCCGACGGCGGAAGGAGGCAGAACGGCTCTGCCCAGACCCGTATGCAGGATTATTCCCGTGGCGTTAACTGCTTCCCGGAGAGACGGAGAGTTTTTGTTTTCCAAAAACTTTTCAGCCCGGCGCAGGATTGATTCGGCAGAAAAATCTTCTGGCCCGCCCTTCCTGCCGGCATCCTTCCTTATTTTGTCCAGAACAGTGCGGATTGAGACAAGAAGGGCACTGCGGCCGAAAATATCTTCCAGAGATTTACCCTTTGCGGAATTGACAAGCTCGTCAACGGATGGAATAGACCTGAACATTTCAGATTTCTTTTGTTTATTCATTGTTATGATTCAAACAGGCAAGTTTTGGAAGCGGGTAACAGGCATTATGACAATTTCTGACGGCGTTTTTCAGCGCACAACAAAGGAACGGGAGGCTTTTAATACTCCATTCAACGGACCCGTGTCTGCAGAAGCATCTATTTTGTAGTTTCCCGGAAGTATTCGCACGGAATACTTGCATGTTCCCCCTCACCCAAACACGAACTTATCCATTCCGGCAGTACTCTGGTGTATTATACCGCCGTCTTCCTTTCTGATTTCTACGGATGCCGGGAGAGGCTTACCGTTTCTCATGTAATCAAGGTTTTCACCGCATGCAACTATGTCCAATCCGATACCTGTGTTTCCCTTCTTATTGGAATCGGGCTTCGTGGTAATCTGCAATTCGGGAGCCGTTTCAAAACATTTGAAAAAAGTGTCATTCAGTTCCACCTGGGAATTCTCTCCCACGGTAAAAACTTTGCCTTTTCTGTCGAATGAGTAATGAGACGCCGACACCGTCCATTCCGATTTATCCTCGCCGGTCCTTTTGACCGTTCCTGTCCATGAAGAAACAGAATAATCTCCCGGCGGCACACGAAAAGTGCCGTCAGGGGAGGTAAAACGGATTGTTTTTCCTTCAACAGTATCGTATAACCCGAGAAAGGATTCGCCTTTGTAGGGAATTGAAATTTCTCCGAGAGTACCCGTATACTCCTGCGGATTGAAATCTTCAGCCTCAAACTGCCCGGACATCCCCCTGAACAAATTGATGTAGTAGATTAAAACAAGAACAGAAAGAATGCCCCATACAGCACCGCCGATCAATCTTCCTTTACCGCCTTTTTCCCTTTTGACGCGCACAATGCCGCTTATTAAAAGGTATATCCACCCGAAAAAGATTATGAGCATAATGCCAAGCATCAAAAAACCAATGAAAATTTGACCGGCTCCCATGCCATCCTCCATTGAAATTGATGTTACATAGAGACAATACCGTATAATAACATATAATGTCAAGAGGAAGCTTCCATAAACATATACCGCGCCCAAATCAAAATATGGTAAAATCAATACATTCTATGGGAGCCGGTTTAATATCACCGGTGATTTAAAAGCTTTTTATTGCCTGACGCCAAACCTGAAAACTATGGAGAGTTTTGGAAAGGAGACTTTCTTATGAAAATCCACAGGATTTGCGTTAAAGCTTTCCTTTCATATCTTCTCCTTGCGATATACTGCCCCGCCGCGGAAAAAGCGGTAAATCCTCTTCTTTTTCCGGACGGCTGGAGATTGAACAAGGGCTGGCCTTCGGAGCTGAAACCTGAATTCCGCGAAATAAAAAACGCCGGGGAAGCCTGCAAGGGTGAAAAATACGCTTTTGTGAGAGGGCATTTTCTGAGCCGCATGATAGAGGTGAAGGCAGGAGATGAACTGGAAGTCAGATTCTACGTAAAAGACCCCCGGGAGAAAGACATATCCTGTCTGTTCTATGCCTATACGCGTTCGGAAAATGGAAAATTGAAGAATTCCGGAATAATGCCCGTATCAACCCATAAAACTGCCGCAGAATGGACAGAAGTAACAACCGTCATAAAAATCCCTGAAAGAACCTCCCCTGTAGACGGGGCGATAGTTGTTTTGGCCAGCAATACGGGCGCCTTTTTTGATTACGCCTCGGTGGCGGACGTAAAGATATCTGAATTCTCAAATCCCCTGTGCGCCCGCTACGAAGCCAGGGGCAGGACGAAACTGGCTGAAGAAGATTATGAAGGGGCCATAAAGGAATGGAACAGCGCTTTGCCGCTTGCGGCTAAAGAAGAGGAAAAAAAACACATTCTCCCGCAGATATCGTCTGTTTACGAGACCCGCGGCAGGATGAGACTGGAAAATGAGGATTTCGGAGGGGCGCGCGAGGAACTGGACTCCGCCCTGAAATTTGCCGTGACTGAAAAAGACAGGGACAGGATTCTTGCGGAAATATCGCGGGCCCGCAGGCTTGAGAAAATAGCGGGCACGGAGAAGAAAACAGAAGGGCTCTTTCTCAAGGCTGACGCTTACGAAAGAGAGGGAAGGTACGGGGATGCCCGAAAAGAATATGAATCAATAAGGAAAAAATCCAGAGGGGATTTCCTTACAGAGATAGCCCTTTTCAACACTGCCGGGCTTTACAGGAAGGAGAAGAATTACGCAAGCGCGCACACAACGTATAATGAACTTTTTTCCCTGCCGGATTTAACCGGGTTATACCGCATATACGGTCTTTTCAGACAGGCTGAAACATATATAGAACAGGGTCAGTACAGCCAGGCCCGCAGTTTATACGACACCATTCTTAAATCTAAGGACGCCCGGGCAAACCACGTATTCAGGGCAAGGCTTTTCACAGGAGACACTCACAGGAATGAAAGAAAACATAAGAACGCCCGCAGCATTTACGAAGGACTGTTAAGGGAGCTGGAATCCTCCGCATTTCCCCACGAAAGCTACCGCATGGACATTATCGAACGACTCGAGGCGATAGAAGGACTTGCGGACGGAGCCGCAGGAAAAAGCCGGCAGGAAAAATGGGCGGAGAGAGTAAAGAGCCTGAAATATTCAATATACGTTTCTCCCTCCGGCAGCGATAACAATCCCGGCACGGAAAGGCTTCCTTTTGCAACAATCCCGAGAGCGCAGGAAGAGGTACGCAGAGTCAAATCGGAAAAAGGGATGCCTTCCGGAGGGATAGCGGTATATCTAAGGGGAGGAAGGTATTTCCTGAAGGAAAGCCTTGTCTTTGAAGGCGAAAAAGACTCGGGAACTGAAAACTCGCCCGTGGTTTACCGCAATTTCCCGGGAGAAGAGGTAAGGCTTATAGGAGGACAACCGTTAAACGGTTTCAAACCTCTCGAGGACCCGGACGTGTTGAGACGGCTGCCCGAAGAAGCGAA
>JAKPNC010000062.1 GCA_029548585.1 bacterium
ACGCCGTGGCTTCTCGTTGCCTCGAGGGTAATCCCGAAGAAGACCACGTGGGAGACGCCGTCCATTGAGAGGAGAGGTTCGTTCAGCATGGAGACAACCGATTCGCCTGTCTCGACGTTCCCTGGCGGATAGAAGTAGAGCTTTCCCGTTTCCCTGTCCAGGTACCACTCTCCGGGCGAATCAATCTCGCTTAACAGGTTGTAAACGTAATACGGGACATTCTTGCCCACGGGCACCTTGTAAAGCATGTATGTCTCTCCCCACCTCAAGTCGTTCCGGAGGGATATCGTCTTATTCTTAACGTCTATCGATCCAAGCCGTACGTGGTCCCTGGAATATACAAAATACCAGAATCCGCTTAGCCAGGCATCCTTCTCCTCCAGCCACCTTTCCGGCCGGTCGCCCGAATAGTTGAACAGGCCGAACTGGTAAGGACCCCTTCCGGCAGCCTCTCCATCCGGCCTGGGAAGGCCGGCAACCCTTGCATAGCCTTCATTGGGCCAACGGGCAAGCTGCATCACCCTGCCGTTAAAAAAGAGTTCCAGCGCTCCCAGGGCATCGGGACCGTAGCCTCCCCTGTTTGCAAGCTTTCCGTAATCGGTTATCCCCGCTTCCCGGAGATCGGCAACCCACACATTACTTTTTGCTTCTTCCGGCAGCCTTCTTATCACTCCGGCATCTGACAGGGGCCTGAAATTGGCGACCTGCCTTCCGCCGATGATCCTGGCCTCTTCCCCCGGATAGCTCCTGTATACAATGGGAGATGTCCAGGTTCCCGAATCTTCTTTCTCAAACTTTATGCCCCCTGAAAGAAAATATCTGCCGCCGCGCAGGTATACGACTATGCCTTTATCAGGCAGTCCCGGTCCGGCCTTTATTTTCCTTATCTCGTCCCTGGCCCTTTCGATCGTCGCAAAAGGTTTCTCTTCCGTCCCCGGGTTGTCGTCCCGCCCCTTCCCGTCTCCGGCCACGTATATCCTGTACCCCGGACGTTCAGGCAGGGCGGCCAGATTTTCCTTCCTTTCCACAGGGACGGAGCCGTCGGCAAGGCCATCTATTTCTTCAAGCCTGTTGCGCAGGTCAAGCCTGTGTCCCTCATGGGGCTGGGCGGATCTTTCTTCTTCGGCGAGAAGTTTCGTATAAATGCTCCTTGCCTGGGAATGTTTCCTCTCGGCCATGTAAGAATCTCCCGTCTTCAGCCTTGACATGAAAAGGTGGTGGCCGAGCGCGCCTTCGACCTTCTCCACCTGCTTAAGAAGGTCCCTTGCCCTCCGGTAATCCTTCTCTTCCAGGCACATTTCAGCCTGCATGAAGAGCCCGTATATCCTGTAAAAGGGAGAAAGCCCTTCCATCTTCAATATCTCGCCGTAAATCTCGTGAGCCTTATCATACTTCTTCTCAAGCCGCCAGCTTTCAGCCGTGTTGAAAAGAGAAAACTCCCGTCCATAGCTGGGCAGACCCCTGAGCTTTTCATACTCCCTGCGGGCGCTGTCGTAATCGCCCCTGCCTATGAATGAATCGGCCCTGGCAAAGACTTCCCCGGAAGATACCCCTGAAGGACCTTTTCCAAGCTCCCCGATCTCTTCAGGACTCAGGACCCGGTTATATATGACCATCTCGTCCACGTCAAGCTTTACGGAGCCGACCCCGTGCTCGGAAAAACCTATCTTGAAGGGTACGGTCGTGGGAACATACTTCCCCCCGAAAACCTTCATGTCGGAAATCTTCCGGTCGATGATTCCTTTCATCTGCCCGGATGCCAGTTTCCCGTTGACGTACAGCTTCATGTATTCCCCGTCCCAGGTAACGGCCACGTGGTGCCAGACATTGTCAGGCAGTGGGATAGCGGTAGAAACGGTTGTGGCTCCGGCCGGCTGGCCTATGGAAAATCTGAGGGTTTCATACTGTTCGTAGGATGTGGTAACGCGCCATCCCATTGTATAACCGGAAACTCCGAAGAGGGTGCCGTCCTTAAGCTTGCTTGCCGCGATTATACTTCCCGGACCCTGCCTTCTAAACCATGCTTCCACGGAGAAATGGCTGGCGGAGGGGTGGTATGCTTCTCCCTTGTAGTAGCCCCTGTCAATCCGTACCGCCTTCTTCCCGGGCCATCTTCCTTCAATTACCTGGAGATCGTCGAAGGTTTCCTTTGTGGCAGGATCGACATAAGGCACGTAGACCAGCGGCTTCTTATCTCTTCCGAGATCGGCCACAATACTCTTGCTGTCGGCAACCTCCTCAAAGGTGTAATATCGTGCAACGCCGGGATCTTTCTTCAGTTCGTCCCTTCTCTCCAGCCACTTGTCGTATCCATCGGCCTGGGCGTGGAGATTTAAACATGAAATGAGGAAGGGCATAAAAAGGCAGCATATAAAAGATTTTTTCATTCCGACCTCCTGTGGCATAACGTGGTTCTGCCAAATTTGGCTATGCTTTTGTTTTACTACCTTTGCCTGTACCTTGAAAATATCCTGCCCATTGCATCCTTGCCTGCGGGGCAGGGACCTCTTAATGTTGACGCTCCCCGCGTAAAACTTTTCCTCTCCTTCCTGAACCTGCCAGGTTTTGCCTCTGTAGAATAAGAAAAACAACTTTTTTCATGCCTGGTCGAACAGGCGTTTCCATGCGTTCAAACCGGAGAGGCCGGGATGCTCCATTTTTACAAACCGTAATCATACTGATAAGAATATGTACCCCAACTCATAAGAATCTCAGGTTCTATATTGTACAGTTTGCCGACGGCAAGCCTTCTTACCTGTTCAAGTTCTGCCTCCCTTGCCGCAAAAAAGAAGAAGACGGGCTCTATCCCGTTAGGCACGGCCCTGGCCCGGCTCATGTATTCCATCATGACCCTGTACCTTCCGCTTTCATAATTCCCGGCATCCACGGGTACGGCCAGGTTCCCGTACTCGGAGCTGACCGACTTCCACAGGTAATCCCCTGAAAGAAACCTCTCTTTTTTGATGTTGCCCGCGTCTGAAAGGTGATGTTTCTCGAGACGTACGCCGGACATCTGCTTCTGTATGAAAACCGAGATATTTGAAAAATCGGCATCCATCCGTATGAAATAACCTATCATGGGAGAAGCAACCGGCCTTACCAGGCCTGTGGCGACCTCGTGGTACAGGTTCTTAAGGCGGTTGGTCGTCTCGGAAGAGCTTTTTTCCCTGCTGGCCGCGGCCAGTGAAAGGGCAGGCCTGAGATACGGGGGGATATTGCTGTAATTCCCGGTCCCGAAAGAAGCCCGCAGAACGTGGAAATCGACATGAGAAAGGGACGAATGGCTGTCGCGCCCGGTATTGCCGCCGACGAGAAGGCCGAGGTTGTAGAAATCGTGCTTGAGGGCGAAATACAGGTAAAGGCAGTCCGGAAGGACCTTTCGCATCTCTGCCGACAGGAGTTCCCTGTGTTTCCCGAAAATGTCGTCCACTTCCGGGAGAAGCCTGATATTCTGGGGAATCCTGTAAAAAGACCTTTCAAGCAGGCCGGCGAACTCGTTGAGATCCTTTGAATGGGCGAGCTTCTCCATCATGTCTGCAGACTGGAACTTCTTCTCGAGAGCCTTGATCCTCCCGCTTAAAGACAGGGTATCCATTTTCACAATTCCTTGAGTACGCTGAAATCCTTCTGGAGAAGGTTAAACTGGCCAGGGTTGTAAACCGCAACCGCAGGATGATAAAGGGCCACGATCCTGACCATGTTGAAGATGTCTTCGGATTTTTCGAATACCTTTCCGTGGAGCCTGCTTATGGAGCCTTCTTCCTGGATGGAGAACCTTTTGAGGATATCCTTGAGGGCGTGCCGCCCGAGGCAGCATATGATGCCGGGCTGTATGGCGGATATCTGTCTTTCGAGATAACCGCTGCAATTCTCTATCTCTTCTTCGAGGGGATCCCGGTTATTGGGAGGCCTGCATTTTATGACATTGGTTATATATATGTCTTTCCTGTCCATGCCTATGGAAAGGAGGAGCCGGTCGAGGACTTCCCCGGCCTTGCCGCAAAAAGGCACGCCTCTCTTGTCCTCGTTGAATCCCGGGGCCTCGCCGACCAGCATGATCCTTGCAGAGGGATTCCCGGAACCGAAGACGACATTGCTTCTCTCCTTCCAGAAGGCGCATTTCGTGCAACTGACCGCCTCTCTCTTTGCCTCTTCAAGCTTTTCTTTCCTGTCCATCTTCTCCAAAAAGGTAAAACCCGGCTCTCTCCCTGATCACTCCGGCAACAGCCAGGCTGAACCTTTCCCAGTCAAACAAGAGCTTCCAGTTTTTACCTTCAAATATGATAGAGTCCTTAAGGGCAGGATCTTTTTCAACCCTGGCATTATCCAGCCTGATATCCGCCGAAGATTCCGGGATCCTTACAACGTAATCCTCCTGCCCTATTTCCCCGGCGATCCCCCTTACGATATCCGGCAGGTTCTCCCTGAGGAAAAGGACGAATTTTTCCCTGAGGTTGCCGTAAACCTGTTCCAGCATCCTGTTCTGGAGTTCCAGGAGCTCTTTTTCCTTTTCCATCCTGAAATTGCTCAGCTCCCTCTCCTTCTCCCTGTCAATGCTTTTTTGGGCAGCCTCGAGTTTCTCTTCAAACTGCCTTAAAATATCTTTCTCTTTATCGAGGAAGAGCTCTTCGAGCTTTTTTTCGGCTTCCCTGACCTTATCACCGGCCTTCTTGCCGGCGTCCTCTATAATTTTATCCACGAGCTTCTTAACCATTTATCAATCTCTCCGGAGATGATTCACGTGAGTTTTATCGAAAAAAGCAGGAATATGGAAACGACAAGCGCGAGGACG
>JAKPNC010000011.1 GCA_029548585.1 bacterium
TGTACTGCCCCGAAGGTTTTTGGTCAGCCAACGGCAGTCCCATAAGAAGGCAGGGGGAGGGGGCGTACGGCAGGGCGGGTGAAGGTGTTTCTATGTATTTCAGGGTGCCGGATAACCTGGATGTCTTAAAGATATTTCTCGGCAGGGCCGCCCGGGTAAGAAGGCCTGACGGTTCCATTGCCCTTGACTGGTCTGATGAAAAGACAGGGGATATGGAGATACCCTGCAAAGGCCAGGGCGGTATATGGCGGCTGGACCCTTACATATACGGGTATTCAGGATTTTGCCCGCCCTCTTTTTATAAGTTGTTGAATGTTGAGCCGATAGTCGCTTTCGGTTCGCCCGACCTTCTTCCTTCCGGTACAACAGGCAAGCCGGTTGTTGTTTCTGAAGCATTGCCGGCAGCGGCAAAGCCCCTTGAATTTGTAAAAGGCGTTGAGGGACAATCGGTCAGGCTTTCCTCAGGCAAAATCCTCGCATTTCAGAGGGGAAGACCTGTTTCGGATGGATACACCTTTCTACCCCTTTCGAAAGGAACGGTTGAGTTCTGGTATATGCCTGCGCAGAATACCTATGAGATCCCCATAAAAATGACCCAGGCGATTCTTCAATCTTTTTTGAAGGCGTCCCATATTCAGCTTGGGCATATATACGAAGTAAGGAGCAGCCAGATGGATGTTGACAGCAACCTGAGGCTCGATTTAATCTCCGCTCCTTCCAAACCTTCGCCGGCAGGATATCAATCCAGGCATTTTTTCAAAGCAGGCAAATGGACTCATATTGCATTTACCTGGGACGTGAGACAGACAGGTTCAAAAATGGAAGGAGAGATTGCCATATTTGTCGATGGCAATAAAATGAAGTTTGAAAGAGCTTTCCAGGTTCCGGTTATGCTGGATAAGAGCAAACCCTTTAGCCTCAATGACAAGGGGGACGAAATCGTTATAGGGCCTTTTGACGGGGTGATGGATATGCTTTTGATTTCGGACACCGTGAGATATACAGGGGATTTTCTTCCGTCAGGGAAAGCGCCTGCACTCGATAAAAACACGAGGGCTCTCTTCCTCTTCGACGGGACACTCGAAGGGCGTTCTTTTTTCTCTCCTGATCCGGCAACAATGAAGGGACTTTAACCTGTACTTTTTTTGCTGGCAACAGGCTTAAAAAGTTCCACTACTCTCAGGTGAGAGTATGTCTTTCTCGCTCTTTTCCTCTCTACCCGGGGGAGAGGGCATGCCCGTCCGCAGCTTTACGGAGGAGGGGTGCTGGTGCGAAGAGTAATGAGTACCGTATAGCACAAAGGGCGAGTCAGTGCCTGTCCGCCGAAGTTTTAACGTAGGCAGAAGCCCGCAGGGCAAGAGGGGTGAGGGGGTACACCCTTTCACCCTCTCCCCATAGGGAGAGGCTTTCTCCTCTGTTCTTCTTCCTCTCCCCCTGAGGGAGAGGATTGAGGCGAGGGGGGCTTTTAACAGGCAGAAGAATCCTTTATAGTGAGCCAAATAAACTTTCTTATTTGTTACCCTGAGATGTTTCCGTTCAGGGGCTCATTTTTAATCCCCACATGATCGTTTTCAGGATAACAGGATTCTTGCCATGGCAGCCAGGGCTTTAGCCTTCTCGTGTGTCACCCCTTATTCCAACGGGCCCGTAAAGGTTTTGTTTCCAGGTAAAGATGAGCCCATGGAAGTTGAAGAGAGATATTTTCAATGTCCCTGGAAGGCAGGGAAGTTATCCCGTTTTAAATGGACGATAGGAAGACGCGGATTTCTGATACTGTCGGTACAGGCCTCGTTAAACAGGAAGAATTGATATGGGAAATCCATACAAAATAGTTCCGGGTGATATTCCCAATAAAGGAATACTTTTCGTGGACCACTCTAAAAATAACCGTTCAGGCCACGGCGGCAACTGTATCGCCGAATGCAGAAACGGAGATATCCTGGCATTTTACAGCAACGTCTCCGGCGAGATTCTCAACGGCCACGGGGTTGCCGGCTGGTCTGAGTACAGGAGGTCGTCTGACGGGGGAAAGACATGGAGCGATCCTTTTGTCCTTGAATATTCCAAAAAGATGTGGGAAGGAAAAGAGGTTTATTCCGCCCTTGTTTTTTCAGCGATAGCGGCGCCCAATGGCAATATTATTGCGGTGCTCGCAAGGTTTGAAAATGAAAAATGGGTCAAGAAGCTGCCTCCCGTTTACCTCTTGAGCCTCGACAACGGCCTTACCTGGTCGGACCCCATGGAGATGGATAAATCTGCCACGGTGGAAGATATCTCTTTGACTTTCAACGCTTCTTTCGTTCACGGGGAAAATCTGTTTATTGTATTCATGGGAGGCGCTGCCGATTATTGTCCGGGCCCGTATTCTATTTACGTTTCAAAGAATAACGGTGCTTCTTTTTCAAAAAGAAGCATACTGCCTTTCGATTGCCGGAACTACTATTCAACCGCCGGGATCTTGGATGACGGCAGGATAATCGTTTATTCCTATCCCTACAGGGGTTCTGCCACGGACGAACAAAACATCCATTATGTCACCAGTGCTGACGGGGGGCATACCTGGTCCGAAGTCAAAACCTCATATTTCTCAAAGAAGATAAGGAATCCCCAGATGTCGGAAAAGATAGGGGATTATTATTTCATTCACGGGCGAAGCGGCAGTTACGGAGAAGGCGCGGGTGATTTCGTCCTTTATTCTTCAAAAGACGGCATCAACTGGGACGAAGGAAAGATAATATGCAGGAGCATCTCCCATGGCGGCGATTGCTACTCTGCAAATGAAGTGATAGGGAGATACGGCTCTCCCGGGGATAAAAGACTCCTGATACAGTCAAGCATCGGCTATGAAGCAGGCACGAAAAAAGTGAACGAACGCCACTGGTGGATAGAAGAGATAGCCGGCCAATAGTGGAATTCTTTGTTTCATGGGAGGTATGAAATGAGTAAGAAATGGCAAACCTTTCTCTTAGGCTTCATTTTTCTTGCCGGCTGGAAAATGGCGGCAGGGGAAGGAGAAGAAAAAATAGTTTTGAAGATAGGTTCAAGGCTGGAGCTTTTTGTTGACGGCTTCATTATTGAATCAATGAAGAATCTCGAGCTGAGACTTCATTCTCCCGAAAGGGCTCCGCTGCCGGCATCTCCCCTGAAAGGCTCTTATGCCACCGTGATAAAAGATGGACCTCTGTACCGCGCATACTACAGGGGAGACGACCCCGGTTACAAGGGAAGGAGGAATTACAGCGGTCATCCGGGTGAAATAACCTGCTATGCCGAAAGCCGTGACGGCAAAGAGTGGACATTTCCCGGGCTGGGACTTTTTGAGGTAAACGGATCCATGGATAACAATGCGGTGCTTGCCGGACAGCCGCCTTTCAGCCATAACTTTTCTCCTTTTCTCGATTCCCGCCCGGGTGTGGACGAAAGCGAACGATTCAAGGCTCTGGCAGGACATCCCGGCTTCAGGAGGAAGGTCAGGGCAGACGGCCTTCACGCATTCGTTTCTCCCGACGGTATCAGGTGGCGCAGGAAGAGTTCTTCTCCCGTGATACCGTTTGATTCTTCCTGGTCTCATGCCTTTGATTCTCAGAACGTTTCTTTCTGGTCGCAGGAAGAAAATTGCTATGTATGCTATTTCCGGACATGGGCTCCTTACGCTGGCGGACGTAAAGAGATTACAGTTCCCGGTTCAGGAGGAACCGCCGGCAGGACAGGCGAATCGGGAGGAGGTGAAGAACTGCGCACCATAAGCCGGGCGACCTCTCCAGATTTCATGAACTGGAGCAAGCCGGTGGCCATGAATCCCAATCTCCCGGGGGAACATCTTTACACCAACCAGGTTCATCCTTATTTCCGGGCGCCCCACATATATATAGCGTTTCCCACAAGGTATATGGCGGGGCGTATCGGTTCCGGTAAAACGGATCCAATGCTTGGTTCGACAGATATCCTTTTCATGACCTCGAGGGCGGGTTCCAGCTCATTCGACCGGCTTTTCAGGGAGGCGTTTATACGGCCAGGCCTCGACGAGGAAAGATGGGCAAGCAGGGCAAATTACGTCGCTCTCAACGTTATTCCAACGGGTGATAGCGAGATGTCGATATACCATGCAATAAGCGGCCATCGCTACGTTATGCGCACCGACGGTTTTGTGTCCTTGTGCGCCGGCGCAGAAGAAGGCGAATTTATAACAAGACCTTTTATTTTTGAAGGAAATACTCTACTGCTGAACGTGTCCACTTCGGCGGCCGGAATGATGAAAGTTGAACTCAGGGACCCTTCGGGAATCCCTTACAAGGGATTTTCCCTCGATGAATGTGAACCGGCCGTTTGCGACAGGATCGAACATCCTGTCCGGTGGAAAGGCAATCCCGGACCCGGATCTCTTGCGGGCAAGCCTGTCTGCTTGCGCGTATCAATGAAGGAAGCGGACCTTTATTCTTTCCGTTTCCGTTGACCTTTACCTACGTTCCTGCATGGTATTTATAAAAACCCTGACAGGATCGCGCGTCTCCGTCAACGGCAATCATTTCATTATTACAGGCGTTCCTGCAAATGATGACATTCCCCTGAGGTCGCCGTCAAAGTTAAAAAGCGCTCTCGTATTTGAGTCGGGGATGTAAGCGGTCTTCTGGGGAACAAAATCACCGGTATACCTGGCTGTGTCAGATATCCGAAGCATGTCCATCGCGCCTTCAAACGGGCCTATTGAAACTTCATTTTTTTCGTCCGCAAGATCAAATACCTTTGTGCCTTCAAGTTCTCTCAACGGGTATGGCGCATCTTTGCCGCTTGCTACCCCGAGTTTTGTGCCGTTTACAAATATATCAAGGTTCCCCTCCATGCCCGAAGCTCCCTTCCTGACGTCCCAGGTGAATGCTATGTGTGTCCACTTACCCTCCCTGAAGAAATGGGTTGCCTGGAAACCTGCGGGAGACGTTGAAGAGCCTTTTGAAAAAAGCATTGTTGTCAGGTAACACTGGATTAAAGGGTAATTAGGCATACCCGAATACTTGTGGGACAGTGAGATAAACGGGCCCTCAACGAAGTTAGTACTGATAGTCTGCAACATCTCTATGGGTACCTCGTATGTATTCCTGTCCGCTTTGAACCAGAATTCAACCGTGCCCGTTGTCCATGGGAAATTGGCATACCCGCCCCTTTCAACCTTCCCGCCTTTTGGGAAGGAGAGAGTTTTTCCTTCCGAAAGCCTTAACGCCATGCCGGAAACTCCCTTGACAAATTCCAAAGGAGCTTTTGGCGCAGGCAGGGAAACTGAAGGTTGGGGAACGTTGCCCGTTGATTCCGGGAGTATCTTCGTAGATCCGAAGGATATCACCGGTTCCACGTTAATGAGTTTTATGAAAACGGGGGTTGAAGTTCCCCTATAATTGTTTATATGATACTCTATGCTCCAGATACCGTGCCTGCCGTTTACAGGAATGGAGAATCTGCCGATATTCTTGTTGGAAGCTTCAATAACGACAGTTCCGTCGGGAGCCTTGACGCTTGCCGGACGTCCTATAAAAATCTCGAGGTCTTTCAACCCTGCGGGAACCCTGAAGAAAGCAGGCATTCCTTCACCCGGGCGCCCGTAAGGTTTTTCTCCAGTGTGTTCGCCTATAGATATAGACCAGAAACCTTCAGGGCAGTACAATGCGGCTTTTGCCGAGCTTGAGTCATGCAGCGTAAAGGTGTCAGAGTCCGCAAAGGAAAGGAGGTAGAGCCCGCTTTCGGTTTCAGCCGGAACCGCAACCGAGACAAAGAGGTTCGTATATCCCGTCGGAGGAAACTCCTTGGGTCTATTCTGGTAGTAAGGTCCCCTGGGTATCTGTTTTTCTTTCTCCACCTTAATCCCTTCAACCGGCTTATTTCCCATGTAAGAACGGACATCGGGTTTCCTGTCTGGCTCACGGGTCTGGATAAGCGAGTTCAGCCTGGTTTCTCTACCTTTTTCGTGCGAGAAAAGAATCTGCCCTGCGGGCACCTCCATCGACTTGACTATCAGGGGAGTCGTTTTACCGCTCCATCCCTTTTCAGATATCAATTTCAGCACGGTAGGCATCCCGATGAAAGGGTTATGGTATTCGAAATGTCCTAGGAATATATTGGCCCTTGCCCCTCCGAATGGGTTTGAAACATAAAGGTTGGGCCATTCAAGGATATTGGCGGGTTTCTGCTCAAGGTTTTTCGACAGGGGATTTTTCCTGCTGTAATAAAGCATGTCTCTCATCGCTTGCTCGGCTACCGTTCTGTACCTTTCATCTCCGGTCATCCAGTAAGCGATGGAATAAGTGAAGGCGTCGTAATTCTTGTAGGCAACCGCCCTGTATCTCATGCTGTCAAAACGGTATCTCTGGTCTATCAATTTCAGGAACGCGGCCTTTGCAAGCTCGTCTCCGGTTTCAAGGTAATATTCCAGAATATTATGACTGGTGCGGGCATTCTTGTACGTCGGGCCGTAACCGTCCGCAAAGAGCCTGAAACCATTCTGGCCGCTCAGGTCAACCATCTCGCTCACAGTTTCCTTTGCGGCTCTGACGGCATTTTCATCCCAATCCATCATCATCAGGGTTACAAGCGTCCTGATCCCTGTTGCATGAAATTGTTGAGGTTTTCCCTTGGGGCGCCAGCTGTTTTTGGCAAAAGATTCTTTTATTACGTGCAGCAAGTCAAGGGATCTTTCATCTCCCGTAAGGCAGTAGTCAAGGAGCCAGTGTCCTATGTCTCCGGCATCGATTACATACGTCCACGATTTTTCACCCCAGAAGAGAGGCATTTTGCCCGCCAATCCGCTTGACGGGTTTGTAGAGATGAATGCGCCCTTTGCCTTTCCGGGCGCGTCGGCATGCACCAGGTACCAGTCTCCCGTGAAACGGCTGAAACGGTATCCCCAGTCATAATAGGTTCGTTCCCCGCTTCTTGCGTAAAGGCGCCAGGGTTCCCGCCTTACTCCGTATTCTCTCAAAGTTGAAATAACCTGCATGATTGCCATGGCCTTGTTGTTTCCGGAATCATAGCTCCTGTCGGGGTAACAGCCCCAGGCCATGTAACCGTTCATGGGAAAAGCTCGCAGGGGAAGAAGAAATCGCGTCCAGTAGTCCGAAAGGAGAGATTCTTCCTCGGGAAACTGTTTTTCGTCCTTCTGAAGCATAGGGAAACCCATGGCTTCAGTCTTGCAAAGCCTGGCAGTATCGGCAAGAATAAGAGGAGGATTCGAAGCTCTTTGTGCCATTTTTTTGACTACATCCTCCCTGTACCCGCCTGCCTGGGGGATAAACCAGATGTCATGGGTTCTC
>JAKPNC010000069.1 GCA_029548585.1 bacterium
TAGCAGAGGGATTCTCCTGTATGCGGAGGATTGGGAAGGATATACAACTTTCCGGCTTTCCGCCTGCCATCCGGGATTGTCTGCTGCTTACAGAACATCTGGCGACCTTAGGAACTGCCTGGCGTCTGCAACGATATGCTGTCCCACGGCAAGCCCGTTTCAGTATACGACCTCAAACCTGACGCATTTTACGGTTTCAGGACCATTGCCTCAGCCATTGGACAGGTTTCAACCAACATTTTCAACGGATCGAGCGGAACCGCCAAGGTGGATGCAATAGAACAGCCGGCAAGTTTCTGGGTGATATCCGATTCGCTGACGGTTCCCAACTGAAGCTTGAGCACGGCGATGTCCGGGAATACATATTACCTGAGCCAGCGTTTTAATAATTCACCGGGAAGCGCAACGACTGCTTCTGGCAGCGGGACGGCCCATTTCAGGCATGGGGGAAATATTAACCTGCTTTTCATTGACGGCCACGTGGAATCTGCGTCGAAGGCAAGGTTTGCCGAGGTGACCAAGGTCCATTGCACTGCGGCTGAGAATTTCTGGTGGGTGCAGGACGAAAAACGTAATCTTGAAAAGTTAACCTGGTAATAAAAAAAGAGAAGACAGGCTGCTTTTTTCAAAAAAGGCAGCCTGTCTTTTTTTACATTCGCTAAACCCTTTGATGTAAGCAGATGTCAAAGTTATAAAGTTTCGCCATTGTGGCAAAAAGATTATAATAAACAATGAAGCGGGAGGTGAGACAGATGAAATTGAGGAGAAGCTTATTGATGCTGGCGGCGATTTTTATTTTGCAGGCGTACGTTTCCACTGCCCAGGAGGCAACCGGAAGGGAGAGGCGCAATACGGACCAGCCGGGACAGAGGCCCGAAAGGGCAGGGGGACAGCGTTTTGATCCCCAGCAGATGAACGAGAGATACCTTGCGAGGATAAAGGAAAGCCTTGCAGTGGGCGACGATGAATGGGAGGTCCTTAAGCCAAAGCTCGAGAAGGTGAGAAATGCCCAGATGAATGCCCAGAGGATGGGAGGAATGGGCAGAAGGTCTCCGGGAGGAAATGCGACAGTTCCCCCCCTGCAGAAGGCTTCACAGGAGCTCCAGTCGATCCTTGCGAACAAGGATGCCGCTCCAAAGGATATTTCTTCAAAGCTTGCAGCTCTCAGGGATGCAAGGAAGAATAACGAGAAGGAACTTTTCGAAGCGAGAAAAGAGCTCAGGGAATTTTTGACTCAGAGGCAGGAAGCCCAGCTGGTAATGATGGGCTTGATGGATTGACAGGATAAAGGCAGCCGCCCTTTTCCTTCGGGCGCGGGCGGCTGCCTGTTAAAAATATGAATGCAGCGATATCAAGGCTTATGAAGGAAGGTATTCTCGATGAACAGGCGGCGCTGTCGGTTGACGCTCTTTATGCTTCCGGCACGCCCCTCGACGAGGCCCTTTTTCTCCGTTCAGGCATACCGGAGGATAGGCTTGTCAGGGCTCTGTCGTCGGCATTTGGCATCGGGTGCGAACAGGACATGGAATCCCACACTCCATCAAGGGAATTCCTCTCTTCCTTCCCTGCACACCTTCTTCTAACGAAGGGACTTCTGCCTATCAGGGAAGAAGGGGGCGCTGTACTTGTAGCTACCAGCCGTATTTTTGATACTTCCGGGGTAGACGAGCTCAGGCTGGTTACCGGCAGGGAGTTTATCCCGGTCCTTGCAACGCCATCGGAAATAGAAAGGGCCCTCAGAAAATCTCTCGGAGTGGGTGCGGACACCGTGCAGTCCCTCATATCGAGCAGGGACGATACTGCTCTTACAGTTCTCTCGGGAGAAGACGAAGAAGGCATAGATATAACCGCTGACGCCGAGGATGCCTCCATTATCAGGTTTGTCAACCAGGTTCTGAAGGAGGCCATAGACCTCAGGGCGACCGACGTTCATTTTGAACCTTTCGAAAATGAGCTGAGGGTCAGATACAGGGTTGACGGGGTGCTTCAGGATGCCGCAGTTCCCGCAGACATAAGGCGCTTCCAGGCAGCCATTGTGTCAAGGCTCAAGATACTCAGCTCGCTTGATATCGCCGAGAAGAGGCTTCCGCAGGACGGGAGGATAAAGCTTCTTGTATCTTCCAAAGAGGTTGATGTCAGGGTGTCTGTCATCCCCATGCTCCACGGGGAGGCTGTTGTCCTGAGGCTGCTCAACAGGAGCGCCGCCCTTCTTGGACTCAAGGAACTTGGCATGTCGGAAAATGACAGGAAGATGTTTTCCGGGATACTGGAACTTCCACACGGCATCATACTGGTCACCGGGCCGACTGGAAGCGGAAAAACGACGACTCTTTATGCAGGACTTTCACAGATAAATAACGCCGAACGCAAGATCATAACAATTGAAGATCCAATAGAGTACCATCTGCGCGGCATAAACCAGATACAGGTTTCCACGAAAGCGGGACTCACTTTTGCAAGGGGACTGAGGTCGATCCTCAGGCACGATCCGGATGTTGTTCTGGTAGGGGAAATAAGGGATTACGAAACCGCGGAAATCTCCGTTCAGGCTTCCCTCACGGGCCACCTTGTTTTTTCGACCCTCCATACCAACGACGCTCCAGGCGCGCTTACAAGGCTTGTTGACATGGGAGTGGAGCCTTATCTTGTAGCATCTTCTCTCGAGGCGATCCTTGCACAGAGACTTGTCCGCCTCATATGCCCGGATTGCAAAGAAAAGATGACCGAAGTCGAGATTTCAAGGCTAAGGAAGGAATACGGGGATAACCTGCCGGATACCCTCTACAAGGGAAAAGGATGCCGTCAGTGCCACGGGACGGGTTACAGGGGCAGGACCGGGGTCTTTGAGTTCATGCACGTATCGGAAGAGATAAGGAACATGATAACTGAAAGGGAATCCTCCAGGCATATCCGGAGTATAGCGGCAGGTCAGGGCATGAAAAGCCTGAGAGAAGACGGATGGAGAATTGTCAGGGAAGGACTTACAACCGTGGAAGAGGTCATCAGGGTTACCAAGGATGAGCGTGAAAACGGTTCTCCGCCGGCCGGAGAAATCGAGGCAGGAGACCCTTCGGCGTCCTCCTGAACCTCTCTTTTCAACGTGGAATTTTTAATGGGGCGCTTTTTTACCCGACTGTATCTTTTATCATACAAGGATTAAATGGCTCAATTCAGGTACGAAGCCCTCGGAGAGGGCGGGAAGAGGTCAACGGGGGTTCTGAAGGCAGAAACGAGATCTGCCGCCCTGGAACAGATCCTGGGCAATAATATGAGGCCCCTTTCCATAACCGAGGAGACGGAAGACGCCCCGGTAAACCGTTCCGCGAGGGTTTCGCGGGGGGGCGGGTCCTCTTACGGGAACGTGGAGGTTTTCCTGAGACAGATAGCGAACCTTTTAAACTCCGGCATTCCCCTGAACAGGGCGATAGAAATTATTCTCAGGGAGGTTTCCCACCCGGCGACAAGGAAGCAGTGGAGCGCTATAAAAAATGACATTGTCGGGGGAGATTCCCTGGCATCCGCGTTTTCAAGGTGGCCGGGTTCCTTCCCGCCTGTTTACGTGGCCATGGTGAAGGCGGGCGAGACAGGAGGATTCCTGAGCGTTGTCCTGGAACAGATAGCGGATTTCAAGGTAAGGGAAGAGGACCTGAAGGGAAGGGTGAAGGCAGCCCTCGTCTATCCGTTTCTTCTCGTTGTGATGGCGGTCCTGGTAATGACTTTTCTCATGATATATTTCATACCGCAGTTTTCGTCAATCTTCGAGGAGTTCGGAGGCTCCCTGCCGGCCCTGACCCGTTTCATAATATCGGCAAGCAGGGCATTGATAAGGTATGGTATTTTCATCGCAGCCGGAGTGTTTTTCATTGTGGCCGGAATAAAAAGGGTACTTTCCGGCGCGGCAGGCAAAAAGGCAGTTGAAAGGGTTCTCATCAGGATACCTCTGCTGGGAGCGGTAATACTCAGGTTCGGCATCGTCAGGTTCTGCCGCATGATGGGCACTCTCCTTGAATCAGGGGTCAGCCTTGTGATGTCCCTCAACGTTGCCCGTGAAGCCATCGGAAACCAGTCCCTTTCGGAAGCGGTTTCAGCGGCCGTGGACAGGGTCAAGAACGGCATAAGCCTTGCAAGGGGACTTTCGGCGAGCACCGACCTTTTCCCGCCTTCAGTGATAGAGATGATCGCCGTTGCCGAGGAGAGCGGAAGGCTCGACAAGGAGCTCCTCAGGCTTGCTACGTCTTACGAAAGCGAACTTGACAGGCAGCTTCGCATGCTTGTTGCGGTCATAGAGCCGGTCCTCCTGTTTGTCATGGCGGGACTTGTCGGAACGGTTGTCATAGGAATGCTTCTCCCGGTTTTCACTCTGCAGGAGCTTATAAAATGAACGGTTTTCTGATGTCGTGCCCGCCTGTGAAGAAGGCAGGCGGCAAACATGTTCCAGGAAGGATGGACATAGGAGATGAAAAGATGAAAGAGACGAGAAAGAGTTCCGGGTTCACCCTCATAGAACTGCTTCTTGTAATGGTTATTCTCAGCGTTCTCGCAACGGTCGTGGTTCCCAAGTTTACCAAGCGTTCCGAACAGGCCCGCACCGTTGCAGCCCAGTCGAGCATAACCAACATTGAGGTTGCCCTTGAGGCTTTCGAGGTTGACAACGGCAGGTACCCTTCCACCGAGGAGGGGCTCCAGGCCCTGGTGGAGGCTCCTTCAGGGCTTAACAGCTGGAAAGGCCCGTACATCAAGAAGGGGATATCAAAGGATCCGTGGGGAAATCCTTACGTGTACAGGAGCCCGGGTCAGCATAATTCGAACAGTTTTGACCTTTTTTCTTTCGGTCCCGACAGGCAGGAAGGAGGGAATGACGATATTGACAACTGGTCGGAAGAATGAGCGTTTCAAGGGGAAGGAAGGTTTTACCCTTCTGGAGCTGCTCCTGGTGATGATAATCGTCGCGGTAGCCATGGGAATCGCCGCTCCCGGACTGGGACTCTTCACGGCTTCAAGGCATATTTTCAATACTTCTGCCAGGTTCGTGGCCCTGGCAGATTATGCCCGCACCCAGTCTGTTTCAGAAGGCAGGACATACAGGCTTAACATTGACAAGGAGAAGGGGGCTTACTGGCTTACGGCCGAAGATGAGGGAGGTTTCGGGAGACTGGCGACCGACATGGGCAAGGATTTTCTCCTGCCGGAGGGAGTAAGGATAGAATCGGTGGAATTTACCAGCGAGGTAGAAGAAGTTTCCGTTCCCGGATTACGCATTCCCGGAAGGCAATACGAGGAAATCACGGGGGAAGATGGGCAGGAATACGTATCTTTTTCTCCCGAAGGTTACGCCATGCCTGCGTTGTTACGCCTGAGCGACAAGAAGGGAAATGTTCTTGAGATAGTGTGCCGGTACCCTTCGGACCGTTTTCACGTGGAGGAGCCCGGTGATTAAAATGAAGAGATTGAAGTTTCCCGGTTTCTCAGGGGGAGGATTCACTTTTGTTGAAGTGCTTGCGACTTTGACCTTTACCGCAATAGTTCTTCCGGCGGTGATGAGAGGCATATCACTGGCTTCCGCGGCGGCCTCTGAAAGCAGGAGAAGAACTGAGGCGTCAATACTTGCCAATAATAAGATGTCTGAGATAATTTCCGGGGGCGTAATGGATTTTTCCTCCGTCTCGGGTGATTCCGATCCGGGTTATGAAGGATACAGGTGGGAGGCGGAACTATCTCCCTGGGAAGGAGAGGTTCTTTCGGAGCTCGTGGTCCGGGTTGCATGGAAGTCGAGAAACCAGGAAAAATCGATAAGCCTTTCAACTCTTGTTTACAGGGGGGAAGAATAGGGTGGAAAGGAGATGTAATTATCCCGGATCAGGTTTTACTCTCCTGGAGATGATCGCGGCGATGTCCATGATAGCGGTTCTCGCGGGGTCGCTTTACACCGCGATGTACACAGGTTTCAGGGCGAAAAAGCAGAGCGAGGCGGCCCTCGCGCCCCTGAGGGCGGCCGATGCCGTATTCGAAGCCATGGGGCGGGACTTCCAGTGCGCCATGCCTCCGAGAGGGATCCTGGCGGGGGCTTTCCTGGGCCAGCCGGATTCCGTATCTTTTTTTACCAGGATGAGCAATACCAGGGATGCGGCCCCTGGGATTGCCGGGGTTGAATATATACTGATCGAAGAGGAGGAAGGAGAATACGGAACCTTCCTGGCAAGGAATGTCAGGGTCAACCTCCTGGCTCTCGAGGAGGAAGAACCTTACGAGGAGAGGCTGGCTTTCGGGGTCACTTCGCTGGGGATAAGTTATTTTGACGGGTCGACATGGCTTGAGACCTGGGATTCCACGACCATGGGAGACATTCTTCCGGCAGCCGTTGAGGTGTCTGTTGAAATCGAGGTGGCGTTTCCAGGCAGGGAGGATGAAAAGTTTTCTTTCAGGCGTATCTTTCTTCTTGCCTGTCATGCCCCGGCGCCGGAAGAGATCGGAGAGGCTTCTTTTTAGGCTGTTAACGGCGCTTATGACGGGAGGATGAACAGAAGAAGGAATCCCGTGGAGATACCATACATATATGGGATTGAAAGATTCAGAGGGATTAAAACTGACAAGGAGAAAGGATGCGCAGTGGCGGTATGGTTCTGATAGTGGCGTTATGGATTCTTCTTGCCCTTGCCGGAACTGTTCTCGTCTTCGGGAGGAGTATGAGGGTTGAACTGCTTGTCTCGGCAAACGGGCTTGCCTCGCTGAAAGCCGAGTGGATCGCCCGGGGCGCGCTCCAGCTGGTGGTTTCGCAGGTGGATTCCATGGACGGTGATTCCATCCTGCCAGGCGGGGATTTAACATGGGAGGCCGTTCCTCTTGGGGAAGGCTATTTCTGGGTTATATCAAGGGGCAATGAAGAAGGATCCGGTCCTGTTTTCGGAATTACCGACGAATCTGCCGGGATTAACCTTAACTCTGCGACTCCAGAGATGATATATATGCTTCCCGGAATGACGGATGAACTTGCGGCATCCATAATAGATTGGAGGAGCTCCAGCGAGGAGTCTACGCCCGGAGGGGCAAAGAGCGAGTATTATCTTCTTCTTTCACCGCCTTACCAGTGCAAGAGCGGGCCGCTGGAGACTGTTGAAGAGGTTCTTCTTATCAAGGGGGCAAGCATGGATATTCTCTTCGGAGAGGATGGAAACAGGAACGGGATTCTCGATCCTAACGAAAACGACGGTTCCGAAACTGCCCCCCCGGATAATATGGACGGTATTCTTGACAGGGGGATATACGATTTTGTGACGGTTTACAGCAACCATGCCAACGTGTCCGGGCAAAACGAAGATATGGTAAACGTGAACGGTTCTGACCAGGCAGGACTGAGAGAACTCATGGGAGGAATCGTTGATTCAGCAAGGCTTTCAACCATAATGAATCTTGCCAGGCGGGGTCGTCCTTTTCAGAGCGTGCTTGATTTTTACGCCAGGACCGGGCTCAGCATGGATGAATTTGAACGGATAGCTCCCAACCTGACAGTCGGGTCAAGGGGCAGGACCCTGGGGCTTGTAAATGTTAATACAGCCCCCAGGGAGGTGTTACTGTGCCTTCCGGGGCTTGACGAAGCCGACGTGGATACCCTCATGGATTACAGGGCGTCCATGGATTTGACGGGACGGACAAATATATCCTGGGTGGCAGGGGCTTTGCCTCTCGACAAGCTTTCAGAAGCAGGTGGGTGGATGACCGCCCGTTCATACCAATTTTCAGCCGACATAGTGGCAGTCAGCGGAGACGGGAAAGCTTTCAGGCGCTACAGAGCGGTTATAGACGGCAGGAGCAGTCCTCCGCTGGTAATATCGTTTCAGGATATTACGGGACTCGGATGGCCCCTGGACTCCGGGATTATCAGCAACCTTAAAAAAGGGATTGCTCCCGGTTCGGCTCTTATCAACTGAATGGGCGGAGATGTTTTGGAGGAATAAATGTTATTTAAAAGGAAAACTTACCTTGGTATTGTCGCGGAAGAGTCATCCCTGGTGATTGCGGAGGTCTATTTCAGCGGAAGGTGCAGGATTGTAAGCCGTAGCGCGGAATGGCCTCTGCCTGAAGGAAAGGCAGATCCTTCGGCCGCGGGCCAGGAGCTTAAGAATTTTCTCAGGTCTTCGGGATTCTCGGCTTCAACGGCTGTGATGGGCATACCTGCAAGGTGGATTCTCTCACGGGAGAAGAAGGTTCCGGAAGTTGACAGGGAAAGCCTTTCCAGGCTCCTGGCCATCGAGGCGGAGAAGGATTTTTCATTTCCGACCGGAGATCTCGTGATGGATTACATAAAGGGAGGAGGAACTTCAACCGGTGGATGCCCGCTTTTTATTGCCGCGGCAACCAGGAGCAGGGTTCTCTTTCTGGGGGAAACCGCAAGGAAGGCAGGATTGAGGGTGACCGCCGTTTTGCCTCTCATCATGGCGCTTCCCGTTTTTTCTTCCGGTAGCGGAGGGATTCTTTACATTGGAAGGGGGTCGGCCGAGTTCATGTTGTCTTCAGGAGGCTTGCCGGTTTTCCTCAAATACCTTCCGGTTCAATCCCAACCGGAAGAAACGTCCCAATTGCCGCCCGGGTTTTCCATTCAGGCGGCCCGTGAGATTGAGAAGGCCCTTATGCTTCTTCCCGACTCATCGGGAGTATCGGGGGACGAAGGGATAACCGTGTGGGATGACCGGGGCATCGGAAGAAAAGGGTTTGAAGATTTATCCGCCTGTCTCCCCATGGCTGCAAGCCTTGCAGGGGATGCGGATGGCGGTCAGGCTGAGAAGTCAAGGGGATTTTTGGCCGCGGCCTCGCTCGCGGAGCTGGCAGGGGGAGCAAGAGAAATCCCCATGAATTTCATTAAGTCCAGGATGTCAGGCGCCAGGAGTTCCTGGTGGAAAAAGAATGGGACAAAGGCTGCCGCCGCCCTTATTTTTCTCCTTGCCGCGGCGGCATGGTCGCTTTTTGATATAAAGAGTAAGGAAGAAGAGGTCCTGAGGTTGAAAGAACAGTCTTCCCTCATCGAACCGGGGGCTAAAGCGGCCGAAACGATGCTCAAGTATGCGGAGGCCATGGAGTCCTGGAAGGGAAGCCGTATGCCTTTCCTCGATTGCCTGAGAGATCTTACCCTTTCCTTTCCCGGGCAGGGCAGGATATGGGTAACCAGCATTGCCGTCAGGGAAGACATGAAGGGCCTGGTTTCGGGGAAGGCCGCCGACGGGGAGCCTGTACTCGATTTCCTCTCGGCCCTCAGGGATAATGGAAATTTTTCAGATGTGAACCTTCTTTACATAAGGCGCGCGGCAGGGAATTCCGGAGACAGCGTGTATGCTGTCAGCTTCGTATATTCCGGGCAGGATGAGGCTGCCGGCGCCGTTCGGAGAAAAGATAAATGATAATGTCCACCAGGGAGCGGAAGATAGGAATGCTGGCTGCCGCGGTTATCATGGTACTTGTCGTTGACAGGCTTTTGCTGACACCCTACCTTGAAAAGAGGGACGGCCTGGTTTCCGAAAGAGAAAATCTCGTTGTATCAATGAGGAAATCCCGTAAGATGATTTCCCGCTGGAAGGAGCTTTCCGTCCGGTGGGAGACCTACCTGTCAGGAAATACGGAGAAGGCGGACGGGAAGAGGTCAACCGATACCCTGGAGGCCATCAGGATATGGGCGGAGGAAAGCGGCCTTTCCCTGGCGCTTCTGAAGCCGGAGACTTCCGCCGGCAAGAAGGAGAAACTCGATGAGAGCGTATTTCAAATGGTGGGCACCGGTTCCATGAAGGGGGTAACAGAGTTCATGTGGAAGGTGGAGAGTTCCAGGATGGCCTTGAAGATAAAGGAGATGCAGCTGGCAGTCAGAAGGGAGGGGACGGACGATCTTACCCTTCAGGTGAGAATAGGGCAGCTCAGGATGCCTTCCGTTCCACTTCTCAAAGACTCCGTTTCTTCCGAAACGCCGGCACGCGCCAGGGAGGTAAGATGATCCGGAAGACATTCTTTCTTTTGCTGTCTGCCTGCGTTGCCTGCGGCGCCCAGCAGGCAGGATCTACGGATTCGGCGTTTCACAAATACAACGTGATAAACGAGAAGAATATATACCTGAAGAAGAAGCAGTCCCCTGTTTCCGGGGAGCTTCTCAACGGTCAGGTAAAATCGATCCTCAGGGAAAAACCTGTTCCCGTTGCAATGAGGGTGCTGACAGGGGTCGTGGATAACGGAGCGGAATACATAGCTTTTTTCGAAGACATGTCATTGCGCAGGACATACCGTGTCCGCAAGGGAGATACGGTTTTGAACAAGCTTGTGGAATCAATAAATATAGACGGGGTTTTCTACACGGAAAATGGCAGCAGGAATACGGTCAGGGTAGGACAGAGCATAACGGGACTTTCTGCTTCTGCCGCCGTTGAGACCTCTGCGGCGCCGGTTACGATGAGTTATGAAAAGCCGGTAGCTGTCGAGATAGTCGATTCTTCTGCCATAAGGATAATAGACAAGCCGGACGAAAAAACGCTTCTCGAGAGATTGAGACTGAGGCGCCAGAGGGAGATGCAGTGAAATGCAGATCTGCCGTGGAAACGGTTGCACGGCTTGAAGTTTTATTGCCCGGTATGCGCCGGGATAAAGGAGGTTGAAAAAGATGAGATCGCCTATAAAATGTAAAAATGTCCTGGTCATATCCATATCGGCGCTGGTATGGCTGGCATCTTCGTGCCGGCCGCTCATGCCCCA
Source organism: bacterium (assembly GCA_029548585.1). Classification (GTDB taxonomy): domain Bacteria; phylum Ratteibacteria; class UBA8468; order B48-G9; family JAFGKM01; genus JALNXB01. The sequence continues at coordinate 10,723 of JAKPNC010000069.1, forward strand.
GGATAAAGAAGCTTCCACGGGCCAGGTGGAAATGAAAGCGGCTTCTTCAGAGTTGTCCGTGCAGGATAAGATCACGGGAGCCGGGGCAGATTCCGACATTGAATCCCCGGCGGTTACAGAAGAAGAAAATGCCAGGCCGGTTGAAACCGTGGCAGTCGAAACGGTTCTCGGAGTGGCGATATCTCCCGCTCCTGTAAAGGAGGCCGAGGCAGGAGGTGAAAGCCAGGGCGTGCCAGGAGAGCCTGCCGCAAGCGGGACTTCAGGGACCGTTGTGAATCCTCCCGCAGGAGATGCGGCCGGAGGCGCAGGGAATAGTGGGGCCGAAAAGAAGATACGTCTTAATTTCAGGGACGCATCTCTTGATACCGTGCTTGAATACCTTTCGGAGACGGCGGGTCTTTCCGTTGTCAGGGAGACCACGGTTGAAGGCAGGATAACGGTCATGAGCAGGCAGCCGCTTTCCGTTGCGGAGGCTGTATCTCTTCTGAACGTCGTGCTCAAGGAGAAAGGTTATGCCGCAATATCGATGGGGCGGACTCTCAAAATCGTACCCCTTTCGGATGCCAAGAAGAGGAATATCCCCGTGCGGACGGGAGGCAATCCTGACGATATAGATCCCACGGATATGATAGTTACACAGATCATTCCGGTAAGGTATCTAAACGTTACCCAGCTGAAGCAGGACCTTTCGCCACTGATGCCGACGTATGCTGAGCTTACTGCCAACACGAGCAGTAATTCCCTTATCCTGACCGATACGGAGGCAAACATAAAGCGGATAGCCGAGATAGTGCGTGCTCTTGACAAGACCGTTTCTTCGGTGTCTACGGTGAAGGTCTTTCAGCTAAAGTATGCCAACGCTTCAAGCACGGCAAGGCTGATAACTGAAATGTTCATGACGGAAACCACTCCCGCCGCCGGCAGGACGGGGATGCCCCAGGTTGCCGCGCGTTTTGTTGGAAGACAGCCCCAGCCTCAGCCACAGGCCAATCAGTCTGCGAATGCGGGAGGACAGCCGACAGCCAGGATAACGGCGTCGGCCGACGACAGGACCAATACCCTTGTCGTGAGCGCCCCGCCGGATACCATGTTACTGATAGAGGATCTTGTCAGGGAGCTTGACGAAAGCCCTGCGGAAGACGAGGCGGTATTCATATACAGCCTTAAAAACGGCAAGGCTAAGAACCTTGAGACCGTTCTGAACAACCTTTTCCAGACAAGCACATCGAGGAGTACGGGGGCAAGGACCACAACCGGGGCGCAGACGATTCAGCGGACTTCCGCATCCCTTTCGTCTTCCGCGACGGCAGTAGCAAGCGGCCTGACGGGGAAGGTCTTCGTTGTGTCAGATGCCGATACCAACTCCCTGATGGTCATGACCGCATCCAAGAATTTCGACAGGGTCAAGGAGATCATATCCGATCTTGACAGGCCAGTGCCCCAGGTGCTGATAAAGGTGCTGATTGCCGAGGTTACCCACGACAAGTCCCTTGACCTGGGTACGGAATTTTCCCTGATGAACCTTACCTCGGACGGGAGCAGGAAAATATTCAGCAAGTTCGGCGTTGCGGAGCAGACGACCGGCCTTGGAATAAGCCTGGTTGAGGACGATCTTTCGATTGCCATTGCCGCTCTTCAGAAGGTTGGCAAGCTCGATGTTCTTTCGCGTCCATACATACTGGGCAGCGATAACCAGGCCGCCAAGATTACCGTGGGACAGAGGGTTCCCTTCATAACAAATTCGAGGATGACCGATTCGGGCCAGACGATAAATACCATCCAGTACCAGGATATAGGAATCATTCTGACCGTTACGCCGCATATTAACCCGGCTGGTCTTGTTATACTCGATGTAACGCCGGAGATTTCAGCCCTTACGGGCACGACCGTGCCTATCTCCGAGAATGTGGACGCCCCGGTTTTCGCCAAGCGTTCGGCCACCAGCCGGGTAGCGATACAGGACGGCCAGACCATAGTCATAGGCGGCCTGATGGAGGACAAGAAAACCGAGGATATAAAGAAGGTCCCCATACTGGGAGACATACCGCTGCTGGGAAATCTTTTCAGGAGGAATAACACGGAAAGCTCCAAGACGGAGCTTCTCATATTCCTCACCCCGCACGTGGCGCCTTCCCCCGAAATACTGACGGATATCTCCGCTGCAGAGCTTGAAGGAACCGTAATCCTGCCCGATGCCATCAAGTCCGGAGAATTCAAGAAGTACATGGAGATGATGAATAAGAAAGTCAACGGGAAGGAAGAGAGCCATTGAGTGTTTTTCCCCTTTCCCCATGGTCAGAAGCTGTGTGAAAGTGACAGGACAAAGAGGGAAGGACGAAATCCCGGGCAATACATCCCGGGGTGATAAATAAAAGGCAGCCGAATCTGTAAAGGTTCGGCTGCCATGTCAAAAATCTTCCCTTTTGAAAACGCTTCTATGGGATCTCAAAGATTTTTATGCCTTCACCGGAGCGTCTCCCCAGTCAGGCATGTCAAGAAGCTCCCCGTCCTTCAGCGCCGACTTGTGGGCCATGGCGCCCATCGCCACGTACCTTGCCGCTTCCCACACGTTTATCTCCGGGATCCTTCCTTTTTCGACAGAGTCGATGAACTCGTGCACAAGGTAGGAGTGTGAACCGTAGTGGCCCTTGGGCGTGAAATCCATGTTTTCAACCTCGTTAGCCGAGAGGAAATGGTTTTCCGCAAGGATGAAACCTTTCTGGACCTCCCTGGGCAGGGTATCCCTCATTTCTTCGGGCGTCATCTGCTTCCTGCCGTGTTCCGGAACGAAATCGTCGGGCTTGTTGTATTCCCTTTTTGTCCACATCCATTCCCTGTTGCGCCACGTGCCGTTGGTTCCGTAAACGTTTATCTCGTAACCGTGGCCGGTAATCTCCCTGTATTCCCTGGCGGTGATGGTGGCCCCGTTGCTCATGTGGAAAAAACCGGTCGTGTTGACGAAGGCCGTGTACTTGCCGAACGAGTTATAGCCGGTTGCGGGCAGCCCGAGGGCTGAGACCTTGATGGCATGAGCGTTCATGATGGAGCAGGGGCCGGAAACCGAATGGGTCGGGTAGTGCATCGATCCTCCCAGAATCCCCTTGGATATATATTTCTCATGAACGGTCTTCGACCATTCCATTCCCGCCTTGCTTGCCTTTCTCATTTCGGCAACCTTAAGAAGGTTGCATCCCCAGGCGCCGCTGTAATCGTGGCTGTATTCGCATTCCGCGCTTATGAATTTCCCGAAAGCTCCCTCTTTACTCTTGCGCCTCAGGAACATCATCTCAGGGTGATAGAAGGATGTCTCCATGAGCATGTACTGCTTTCCCGTCTCTTTCACTGTATTTACCAGCCTGTCGCACCATTCTATCGTTTCGTCGCTGTCGGGAATGCTTATTATTGGAACAGCCGACATGACGTGCTTGCCCGATTTCAGAGCCTGTATGCACTGAGGCGCATGGAGCCATGGCTGGGTCATGATAACTATGGCGTCCAGGTCCGCCTTGCATATGTCATCGAGAGTGAAGTAGGCGTCCTTCGGGTTGAACTTGCTTTTCATGAAAGGGTCTTCTGCGATCTTCTTTACCCTTTCAGGCTCCCTGTCGCAATATGCGATCCTGGATACCGAAGGATGGGCCTTGAAACTGTCTGCGAAATTCGTTCCGAAAGAACCGAGCCCTACAAGACCAATGCTTATTCCCATATCATCTCCTTTTTTTGTATGAAGTAAGGACTTTTGTTTTGTGTTTTATTTCCTGGTTTTTCTCCCGCTTATCCCATATCACTCCCGGGACAGGGGAGATTGTCTTACCGTTTGCTGCCACTCCAGGATAAAGGCGGGTAGGTCTCTTCCCGTATGATATAATAATAAAAAAGGCAAAGCGTGTCAAATATGCGCACACTGCCGGGGATAATAAATGTACAGGTTCAATGACGGCAGGGACTGGTTTTTCCAAAAAAGGTTCGGTCTTTTTATCCACTGGGGACTTTATTCTATTAACGGATGGCACGAGCAGGAGCTTTTCAGGATGAACCAAATGGGAAAAAATCTCAGGAGGGAGGAATATGCCCTTCTTGCGTCCAGGTTCAATCCCGTGAAATTCGACCCGGAAAGGTGGCTTGATATCGCACAGGAGGCGGGCATGGAGTATATCTGCTTCACTTCCAAGCATATAGACGGATTCTGCATGTGGGATACCGGGGAGACCGATTTTAACATTGTAAATACGCCTTACGGAAAAGATGTTCTGGCAATGCTTGCCAAGGCTTGCGGGAAAAGGGATTTCCCTTTATGCATATACTATTCCGTGCCCGACATGTATTGCAGGCACTTCCCAAACGGCGGGAAAGGATACGATTATGCCGCTCCCCAGCCGGGAGATGAACCGGACGCAAAAAAATATGCCGGCTTTGTCAGGGCGCAGGTAAGGGAGCTCTGCACCCGGTACGGCAGGATAAGCGGTTTTTGGTGGGACGGAGGGCTACGGCACGGGATTTACGATGAATCGATAAATGAGCTCGTGCGTTCCCTTCAGCCGGGCATTATCATAAACAACAGGGGATTTGATAACAAGGGGGATTTTGAAACCCCCGAAAGAAACGGTCTTTCAGGGGTTCCCGTGAAATTTTACACCAAGCCTGCAGAACACTGCAATTCCGTCGGGGAACAGAGCTGGGGCTACAGGAAGAACGAGGATTATTTTTCCCTCGGGTATCTGTCAAGAAGCATGCTCCAGGATTTTGCTCGGGGAGGAAATTACCTTCTGAATGTCGGTCCCGGGCCTGACGGGACTTTTCCCGAAGAGGCTGTCACATTGCTCAGGGGAATAGGTTCATGGTACTTCAGGGTGAAAGAATCCTTTACCGGCGCAGAACCCGCCCGGCAGTCCGTAAACAACGGTAAGGTTCTTCTGACAAGGAAGGAAAACTGCCTGTATGTCCACATGCTCAATCCGGAATCCACGGGGGTTACTCTTGATCCCATTGACGTTCTTCCCTTGAAAGCGACGGTTCTTAACACGGGAGAAGTTCTCGAAAAGGCCGTGGAATTAATGCCGTGGACTTCCCTTAAGGATGGAAAAAAATACCTTCACGTATGGAATATACCCGTGGATAAGCTTTCCAATGAAGCCATAGTTCTCAAGCTCGAGTTCGACATCCTTCCCTGAAGAAGACCGCCCTATTTTGCGACGGGCATGTAAGAGGTGTTTTCAAGAACTTCCCTTGCGACCCTCATTATGTTGCCCCCGATGATTTTCCTTATCTCATCGTCCTTATATCCCCTCTGAACGAGGCCCACGGTAAAAAGGGGCCAGTTTGTCCAGGCCAGTTCGGGATCTGTCTTCTTAAATGTTTCCAGTGTCTCCGCGGGAAACTGCTTCTCCCTGTAAAAGGCTTCCCACCTGGGCCTTTTACCCGGTATGGAGGGAAGATTTTCTGTATCCTTCTCGGGAAGATGGCAGCTGTATCCCCTGTCTGTGGCGATTGCCACGTAGTCGGGCCCGAATTTCTTCCCCACGTAGTCGATGTGGTTAAGGAAATCCTGGATGCCCCCCTTCCCGGCTATGAAGCTCTGAAGGTTGCATATGCCAATGAATCCGCCGCTGTCGGCAAGGGATCTTATTATCTCGTCGTTCTTCGACCTGTAGTAATTCTCGTTGAGCGCGTGGCATACCGAGTGGCTGGCAATTACCGGTTTTGAGGATGCTTTGACCGCGTCGAGGCATGTCTGCCAGCCGGAGTGGGCGACGTCAACGATGATTCCCACCCTATTCATCTCTCTGACCGCCATCCTGCCGAAGTCGCTGAGACCGCCGTTTGCAGGCTCGGAACATCCTTCTCCGAGCATGTTTCTCCTGTTGTAGGTAAGGTGCATCATCCTGATTCCCAGCTGGAAGAATATATGGAGCAGGTAAAGCTCGCTTTCGGCAGATTCCCATCTCTGCATGAGCGGCACGCCGTTGGAGGTAAAGCAGAGGCAGTGCTTCTTCTCCTTCTTGGCCCTTAATATGTCGTCGGGGGTCAGGGCCTTGAATACGTATTCCTTCTTCATGTCGGTTATGTACGTGAACCTTGCAAGCCTTTCGAGGATGCAAAGCGGATCCTGCGTCTCCTCCCCGGCGTTCTGGAAGATGCAGGTTATGCCTGACTGGTCGAAGGCCCTCTGGTACTGCTCCCACAGGTCCTGGTCGAGGATGCAGTTTATCGCACGCAGCTCGGTGATTATCTTGGTTATTTCAAGGGAAGTCGCCCTGTCGTCCAGCATCCTGCGGATTTCGCCCGAGGGGATGAGAGATACCGTGGGAGAAAAACCGTAAGGTTCGCACACTATGGATTCCTCGTGGAGTTTCAAGCCGTATTCGAGGTCCCTTTGAGAGGGTTTCAAAGCGGCTAACGCCGCATCCCATTGATCCTGGTTCACTTTCTCCATATCAAGCCTCCTGGTTTGACTTTTGTTGAGCCTTCCTGTATTATATTTGGACAGTTTTCTATTATATCACAATTTAAACCCCGGGGGAGAAATGGCAAATAAAAATAAGAATAAGCGTCCATGGATGGATTCCGGAAAAACGATAGAAGAAAGGGTGGAATGCCTGCTTGCCGAGATGACTCTTGAAGAAAAGGTGTCCCAGATGGGGGCGTCTTACATGGGTGACATCGTAGGCGGAGACGATGATTACGGCATGGATCCCAACGTGGAGGGGGCCCCGGGAAACAAGAAGAAGGTTTCTGCGGGGGGAAAGTACCGGTTTGATCCCCGGAAGATGAAAAAGGTAGAGGATGCGCTGGGTACAGGGCTCCTGCAGAATTACGTCTACCATTCGTTTGAAAATCCGGAAGACGGAATCGAAGGTTACGTGAGCATGGTTAACGAGGCCCAGGATTACCTTGTAAAAAAGACCCGGCTGGGCATACCTGCCATCATCACAACCGAGGGACTGCACGGACACTGGGCACCCGAAGCCACCATCTTTCCTCATTCCATATCGATCGCGAGTTCGTGGGATCCTTTGCTGGTCGGCAGGATGGGGGAGATCGCTGCAAAAGAAGCAAGGGCGTCCGGGGCCGCACAATTTTTTTCTCCCGTGCTGGAGCTTGCCAGGGAACCGAGGTGGAGCCGGATGCAGGAGAGTTACGGGGAAGACCCTTACCTGGTTGAGAGAATGGCGGTCGCTTTCATAAAGGGCGTGCAGGGAGATTCTCCTTTCATTGACGATGAGCACTGCGCCGCCACCGCCAAGCATTTTGTCGCCCACGGAAGCCCGGAGGGCGGATTGAACCACGGGCCGGTCAGCGTAGGTTCCAGGGAGATGAAGCAGATGTTCCTGAGGCCTTTCGAGGCGGCCGTCAGGGAGGCCGGCGTGCTTTCGGTGATGCCTGCATACCACGAGATAGACGGAGTCCCCCTTGCCTGCCATTACGAATACCTGACGAAGGTTTTAAGGCATGAATGGGGATTCAGGGGGTATACCTATTCGGACTGGGGGGCTGTCGAGATGCTTAAGACAAGGCATTTCGTTGCGTCAACCCTCGAAGAGACGGCAAAGATGGCCCTTGAAGCCGGGATGGATGTCGACGCCCCCGTGAAGTCATACGGAACCAGGCTCGTGGAGATGGTCAGGCAGGGAAAGGTTGACGTCAGTTATGTCGACCAGGCGGTGAGGAGGCTTTTGCGCCTGAAGTTTATCCTCGGGATTTTTGAGAATCCCTATGGAAACATCGAAAAGACAAAAAAGATCAGGAATTGCAGGGAACACCGCCAGTTTGCGAGGAAAGCCGCGCAGGAGTCCATAATACTTCTCAAGAACCAGGGAGGGATTCTTCCCCTGGGAAAGGATGTAAAATCAATAGCTGTAATAGGCCCCAATGCCGACGTGGCACAGCTCGGCGATTACTGCGTTGCCCACGGGAATATAATGAGCCCTCTCGAAGGGATCAGAAAAAGGGCGCCGAAAGGTGTCAGAATAGGCCATGCAAGGGGATGCAGCCTGTGGAAAGATGACAGGTCCGGTTTCCCGGAAGCTGTCGGACTTGCCTCTGATTCGGATATCGCTATCATGTTCATGGGAGAGGCCAAGGAGATATGCAACGAGGGGCGCGACATGCATTTTGTGGAGCTTGCAGGCGTCCAGGAGGACCTGGTGAAAGCCGTTGTGGCGACAGGCAAACCCGTGGTAGTCGTGCTTGTTAACGGGAGAAGCCTTGCCATAGAATGGATAGCCGAACATGTTCCGGCGATCCTCGAGACATGGTTTGCGGGAGAGGAGCAGGGAAATGCAATAGCCGATATACTCTGGGGGGACGTCAATCCGAGCGGGAAGCTTCCGGTAAGCCTGCCAAGGTCAACGGGACACCTACCCTGTTTCTATAACCATCTTCCTTCGGCGCGCGGCAGTTACAAGAGGCGCGGCAGCAGGGAGTCCCTTGGAATGGATTACCTTTTAAGCTCTGCCGATCCCCTTTTCGAGTTCGGATTCGGCCTGAGTTACACCACTTTTGAATATTCAAACCTGCAGGTGGCGCCTGCCAGTATCAGATGCGCCGGAAACGTTGACGTTTCCGTAAACGTAAAAAATACCGGGGACAGGGAAGGGGCCGAGGTCGTCCAGCTTTATATTAACGACCTTTACAGCTCCATGGAAACCCCCGTCAAACAGCTCAGAAGGTTCGAGAAGGTATGGCTCAAGCCGGGAGAAGAGAAGAAGGTAAGGTTCACCCTTAAGCCCGCAGACCTCGCTTTCGTCAATCTCCAAATGGAGTGGGTTGTCGAGCCTGGAGAATTTGAGGTAATGTCCGGCGGACTGAAGGCATCCTTCAGGGTTGAATGATATCTCTTTCAGCATGTCGACGGCGCCACGGCCGGATTTCCCGTAAACGTTTCAGGGATAAGCTATGCCGGAAACCTTGAGATAGCTTTAGCGGTTTTCCCAAAAGCTTGCCCAGGGATCGTCAGTTCTCCTGGTCGTCCTGGTCGTCATCGAAGACGAGGTCTTCTATGTCTGCGGTAACTATCTCGTCCGAATTGCAGGAAGGGCAGTTGTCGCTTTCATGGTCTCCGTCACAATTGGGACAGAAGATCTCTCCGCATGAGAGGCATTTCATGAGTATTTCACCGCATTTATCGCACATGTAATCTTTTCCGTACATTGGAGCTCCCGTTATTATATGAAAAAAGTGTATTAGTATAAAATAACTTCATACTATGCGAAATGTCAAGAGATATCATTATTTTTCTGTTGAGCCACACGTTTTCGTAATTTAAAAAAAACGAATTTTCCTTTCCGGAGTATCTCATTCCGTGTCTTTTATCAAGCCGGGAGGACAAAGGAAGGAACCCCTTTGACTGTCATCCAGAACGTTTTTGGGGATATGTCTTTTCGAATAACTATTTTTTGACAAAAGGCTTTGTTCATTTACAATATACCTGTTGAAATAAAAATGAGAGAGCCTGTTTTAACCACCGGAAAGAACCCGGAGAAATAAGATATGACCGTAATAATCACATTGCTTTCTGTCGCGGTATTGATTCTGCTGGCAAACACCTTCCTTATCATTACAGGGAGAGGCAAAAAGGAGATATTCCTGTTTTCATCAAAACTGGAGGAACTGGAACGTTCGGCTGAAAAGGCAGAGTCCCTCACAAGGGAAGAATTTGCCAGGAACAGGGAGGAATCCCTGAAGAATTCACGGGAGATGAGGGAGGAGCTGGGCAACTCACTCAGGGATCAGGGAGCAACCATGACAAGGGTATTCTCCGACCTTTCGTCCGGGCAGAGGACCCAGTTCGATTCTTTTTCAGGGCAGATAACGGCCCTTACCCGGAGCAACGAGGAGAGGATAGATAAAATCCGCACAGCCGTTGAAGAAAAACTGGCGGCCCTCCAGGAGGACAACCGCAAGAAGCTCGAAGAGATGAGGGCCACCGTCGATGAAAAGCTCCAGTCAACCCTTGAAAGGAGGCTGAGCGAATCCTTCAACCAGGTCAGCGAACGCCTCAAGCAGGTCCACGAAGGGCTCGGGGAGATGAAGAATCTCGCAACGGGAGTGGGGGACCTTAAGAAGGTGCTTTCAAATGTGAAGACCAGGGGGATACTGGGAGAGATCCAGCTGGGCAGCATACTGGAAAACATGCTTTCCCCGGAACAGTATTCCGCCAACGTGGCAACGAAAAAGGGTTCAGGCGAAAACGTGGAATATGCCGTAAAGCTGCCCGGCGAGAATAATGAAAATCCGGTCTACCTTCCCATAGATTCCAAGTTTCCTGTCGAAACCTACCACCAGCTGATGGATGCTTACGAAAAGGGAGATCCGGAGGCTGTCAGGAAAGCTACAAAAGATATAGAGGCTACCATAAAAAGGTTTGCAAAAGAGATCCGCGAAAAATATATCAACCCGCCCGAAACGACCGATTTCGGGATACTCTTCCTTCCCTTCGAAGGGCTTTACGCCGAGGTTGTGAGGCAAACGAGTCTTATTGAAATCCTCCACAGGGAGTACAAGATAGTCATAACAGGCCCGACGAC
>JAKPNC010000107.1 GCA_029548585.1 bacterium
GAGGGAAAAGGACGAAAGACGGAAAGATGGAAAGACCCCCTCACCCTCCTACGCTAAAGCTTCGGACGGGCATGCCCTCTCCCCCAGAGGAGAGGGTAAATAGGGGGGGAAAAAGAGAGAGGAGGCGGTTTTACCCGCCTCCTTTCTTCTTACTTCCTAAGCCGTGGAATAAATCCCACGCTGTTACATTTTTCTGCTCATGGTGTCCATACGCCAGACACCCAGTACATTTCAGCAGCTACCGGCGCAGGAGTAACAAACTCATATTCTCCATACGCTCCGCCTCCTGTAGATGCCGCCCATATATTGATGGTTTCAATTATGATACCATCATATGCGGCAACTGGATCTTGTGGCCACATGCCAAGGTGGCTTTCAAGCTGAACATCTCCCGCCCAGCACTCTATGGCATAGAGGAGGTCAAGGTTCTCTATGATACCCTTGTCGGTATCTATCCTCGTATTGCCTTCCGAATTGTAGATGTCGAACGGGCAATAGGGACTTCCGAGAAGGACCGTGTTATTCCCTTCTATATCATTCACCACATTTCCCATGGAACCAACATATTCAACGGTACCCGTGATATTCTGGGTATCCCCGTCTGTCCCGGCGGTGGTCGCGGTAATCTTTATCACGTGGTCCTTGGCATCGTGGGGAGCCGCAAACTGGGCAGAGAAGATGATCTTGAGAGTATTCTGTCCAGACGCCGGTACCCCTGTCTGCCATGCGATCTTTGTTGCGTCGACAGCCATTCCGTCTATGGTGATATCTGTTGCAACATCGGCTATCGTCCAGCCGGGAAGGATTTCCTGAACGACATACCCGTTCTGCACGGCGGCTTCATCAACGTCAACCTTTATGTAATAATCGGTTGCTGATCCTGCGACGGCCTTGGACTGGAGCACCCTTTCTCCGTAGATGCTTCCCTTAACCCTCTCCCTCGACCAGGCAAATTTGCCATTCGGTTCGAGGCCTGTGGTTGAAGCGAGGTTTGCAACAAGCATCTCGCCGTGTTCGGCGGTGCATATCTGCCTTGTAACGGTAGCTACCTGTATGACTCCCGCCTCATTCACGTATGCGACATAGTAGTTGTTTGCATCCGTGTTTACAGGCCCGAAGACGGCAAACGGATTGGTATCATCCAGGGAGGCGGCGGATACTATCCTTGTGACACCGCTGCCGCTGGTGGCATCCTTGCCTGAGTTCATGGCATATATGGCTTTCTCTCCGTCCCACCTGTCAGACGTGAAGATGATAAACTTGCCATCGTGTGAGAATGAAGGATACGTATCGTTTACCTGCAGGTCTGTATCGGTGAGCCTGACGGGCTGTCCGGATTTTATGGAATTGTCTCTCGGGTCTATGGTAACCCTGACCACCCATATCTTTGTAGCATTGACTGTTCCAGTAGTATCCTCAAACACAATCTGGCTCATATCGGGGTTAAAGGCAGGGTTTGACGCAGTTGTTAGTGTCCATGGAGCAGGATTATTAAGTGAATCAACAGCT
>JAKPNC010000016.1 GCA_029548585.1 bacterium
TCGTAGTCGGTATAGGTGGAAACATTAAGTTCTTTTCCGAGTGTATTCAGCTTTTCTTCCCAAGTATCGCAGAGTGCGACAAGTTTCATTCCGAGAGATTCAACCGCACCGCGCGCAAAACCTGAACCTCTTCCGACCCCCACCACACCCACTCTTATCATTTTTTTCAAGGCCATCCCGGCTCCTTTTTTGCATGTGTCATTCCCAGCACTTTTTTCATAATCCGCTTTTTCGGATTCAGAAAAAAAACATTTCAGAATGTCAAACTCATGCTGTCTGCGGTTTTGTCATTCCTTCCCGTATTTTGCCTGTTCCTTCTCTCGGAATCCCTTCGCCGCCCATATTTTCCTGGCGGAAGCGATAGCTTCTTTTGAAGGTTTGATTTCCCCAAGGATGCTCGGAAGAGGATAGCCCTTTTTCCGCCTTGCAGGGTCGGGATTCCAGTCGTCTTTTGCATATTTTGCCCTTTCGCTTTTTTTCCTGAGGTCAGGCACCTCGAAGGTGTTTGAATCGTTAAGCGCCGACTTGTATGCCAGTATGCCGACTATGGACATTGCCACTCCCCTGTATACATCCATGTAAGGCTGTTGGCCCGTTTTTATTGCCTGGGCGAAGAAATAGTTCGTGAAGAAATCCCCGCCTCCGTGTCCGTGCCTGCCGGCATCCCTTGCATATGCGGGGAATTCAGGTTTGTATATCTTCTCAACAGGTTCGCCTGCTTTTTTGTCAAAAGGTTCTTTTCTCACTCTGAGCATGTTGTAATCCCCGACCCGCAGGTTCTCCATCAATCCTTTGTTGCAGTGTATCCTTACCCAGTTGCCGTGGCCTCTGAGCCCTCCGTGTATGGCTTTGGTTATAGCTCCGTTATCCATTCGAACGATAATAGAACATGCAACATCTGCGACACGCACCCTCATGCGCAGATTTTTGTCGTCGTAATCGTATGGCACGACGAATCCGTTTACCTTGACGGGCATGGTGTCGGTGATGAACATGACCGGTCCAAGCGAGTGTGTGCAATAATATGTTGCAGGGTGCCAGTTTCTCCAGTGGTTCATGCCCGGGGCTATGGAATTGCCGGAAGATGCTATCATGGGGTGGACATATTCACCTTCGCCATACAGGAATTTTCCCATTTCTCCCTTCTGGTACAAACGGCGCATTTCGTGGTTAAATGCCATGTATGGATAGTTTTCCGCGAAGAAGTATATCTTCCCGCTTTTCTCCACGGCTTCTATGAGAGCCACGCCTTCTGCCAGCGTAAAGCATGCCGACGTCTCGCTCATGACGTGCTTGCCCGCTTTAAGCGCCTTTATTGCAAAGGGGGCATGCTGGTGAAAATAATTCGCAAGGACCACCGCGTCCATGTCATGTTCCAGGAATTTGTCGTAATCAGTATAGGTGGAAACATTAAGTTCTTTCCCGAGGGCATTCAGCCTCTCTTCCCATGTATCGCACAGGGCTACCAGTTTCATCCCGAGAGGCTCCACCGCTCCCCTTGCAAAACCCGAACCTCTTCCGACTCCTACAACTCCGACCCTTATCATTTTTTTGTCAGCCATTTTTCCTCCGTTATGTGCGTCCGTGCTCCCTGTAATATTTCAGGCCCTCGACCAGGGCAATGATATTTTCTCTCCTGGTTCCTGGCGTGACGGAACTTGAAACCCCCAGGAATAGTCCGGTTTCCGGCCCGTTTTCCACCAACCATTTCAACTCCCTGGTTACGTCTCCGGGAGTGCCGAAAGGAATCGTCCTTGTGACGGATACCCCTGCGAAAATAATCATGGTATCGCCGTCTGTGGTTTTCATTTTGCATATTGCCGGGTAATCCATGCCGGCTTCGTACTGGAATCCCTGGAATCCTTTTACCCCGCATTCGAGAAGTCCCGGGATCATCTCCATGAGGTTGCCGTCGCAGTGCCATATGAGATTCATTCCCGGTATTCCGGCGACAGGCTTAATGGACCGTTCAAAGTGCGGGAACCATATCTTTTCAAGGCTTTTTATGTTTGCAAGAGTGCCCCTCGAGTCGGCCATGTCGTGGTCAAGCCTGTAAAGGAGAGGCAATCCGCCTTCCGTGATTGCCCGCGCCGCGGCCCTGTTCATGATCTCGTATAAGTCAGCCTGCAGTGAAAAATCCTTCTCGATAATCTCCGGGTAGAGAGCGTAAGCCATGAAGTAATTCGCATATCCGTATAACCCGTACCGGAGGTGTGGAAAATGCATAAATCCATAGCCTGTCTTCAGGATCGAAGGGCCGAGCATTGCCTGGACCCTGCATTCTGTCGTTATGATGTTTTCTACGGCCTTCTTCTCGTCGAAATCAGATATCAATTTCAGGGTATTCGGGAAAATAACCTTCTCCATGTGTTCCACGACTGCTTCAGGGGAATCTATGGTAATGTCGTCAACCACGATCTTTTCAATTCCGGTAGTTGCGCCCCTCTTCCTGTCTTTACCGAAGCCCTTTTCCGTCATGGAAAGGGGATTGGTGGGTATGAACTGGTCAAGGATGTTGATTCCGACGTTAATATTGAACCTCAGGTATACATCCACGGGATTTTCAATATAGCTTCCGGGGGGCATTTTTGCCAGTTCCTCTATTAAATCAATATCCATGACGTGGATGCAGTTTGTCGGGATTATCCCTCTTTTTTTTCTGGCGATGGTATCAAGGGCAAGCTGCTGCGATTCGCTTTGAGCTTTCATTTTTCTCCTGCCTGTTCCATCCTTGGAAATTCACCTTCGGGGTTTTTGCACACATCGTGCAGAAGGGTCATGAACCTGCACATGTTTTTAAAGGTTGCCAGGGGCTGTATAAAATGGTCAGTGTTGGGAAAATAACGGCCCTTCTCCATCATGGGGGGCACCTTGCCAAGGATCTCTTTTTCTATCATCCACTCGTTGCCTTCGTTCATTGACTCCTTTTCAAGCCATCCGGAGAAGATGAACTCAGGGTATTTTTCCCGCAGGGCAAAAATATCGTTTCCGGCCTTTACCTCGCATGGAAGAATCCCGTTGACTCCGTAACTTTCAAGTACCCCTGTCAGTTCCATTATGTTTCCATCCGAATCGACTGTTACCATATCAACTCCGTTTGCCCTCGCGCAATCGCACATCTCCCTGTATCCCTGCCCGAAGAATTTATCGAACTGCGCCGGGGATATGAGCATGCCGTGATTGTAGCTCATGTCTTCCCATTTAAGTATCATCTCAGGTTTCAGCCTTTCAACCAGTGGGAACACATGGTTGCGGGCATGTTTGAGCGAGTTGTCAATGATATCTTTCACAAGTTCCGGATCGTCGTAAAAAGCAAGGCTTGCACCCTCGGTTCCGAAGAGGTTTCTTATATCCCCGTATCCGCATATGCCGGCATGCAGGCAGAGTGGTTCATCCCTTCCGTCATAACGCCTGCAGTTCTCCTCAATCTCTTTGCCGGTCATGATCTTTTCCGGGACGGTGCGGGACTTGTAAAATTCCCACGATTCCCTGTCCCTTACGGGGTACCTGATAAATTCAGGCATGCTGTAAACCCTCGTGCTTCCCTCAACCTTTCTCCG
>JAKPNC010000149.1 GCA_029548585.1 bacterium
CTTCAGCTTTTCGGGAAACTTGTCTGCCAGCTTCCGCCACGCTTCGGGATTATTGAAACGCCCCTTGAGGTTTACCTTGTGGACGGCGGCAAACTTCTTTATCTCGTCGCTTATTATGCCGGATATTATCTTCTCCTTCCCGGCGTACACTTCTTCCAGTTCCTTTACAGATGCATTGACTTCCTTGTCCTGTGAAGCGTCCCTCCTCGAATATTTCCTGACATTAACGATGGTTCCCTTCGTTCCGGGAGGAACCTTCAGGGAGGTATTCTGCACGTCCTTTGCCTTTTCTCCGAATATAACCCTGAGAAGCTTCTCTTCGGGGGTTATGTCGGATTCTCCGCGGGGTGTGACCTTGCCGACAAGAATATCGTCGGGTTCCACCTCTGCCCCTATCCTTATTATTCCCTTCTCGTCGAGGTTCTTGAGCCTCTCTTCGGGGGTGTTGGGCAGGTCGCTGGTTATCTCTTCCGCTCCAAGCTCGGTATCTATTGCTTTTACTTCAAACTCCTTTATGTGTATGGAGGTGAAGGTATCTTCCTTCACAAGTCTCTCGCTCAGGAGTATTGCGTCCTCGTAATTGTACCCGTGCCAGGGCATTAAGGCTACCAGGAGGTTCTTGCCAAGGGAAAGTTCCCCCTTGGGAGAGGAACAGGGACCGTCAGAAATAAGATGTCCCTTCTTTACAATGTCTCCGGCGCTGACTATGGGACGCTGGTGGAAACAGGTATCCTGGTTGGTCCTGAAGAAGCCCCTCAGGTAATAGACGTCCTCTTTCTCCCAGTCGAAAATCCCGGGATTGTTTCTCCTTACCACTATCTTCTGGCTGTCGGCATAGCTTACGACACCATCGTTTCTCGCCTTAAGGACCACGCCGCTGTCCTGTATGACGTATTTCTCCATGCCCGTTTTTACCAGGGGAGCTTCGTTCTTTATCAGGGGAACTCCCTGCCTCTGCATGTTCGAACCCATCAGAGCCCTGTTGGAATCGTCATGTTCGAGGAATGGTATAAGCGAGGCGCTTACGCTGACTATCTGAACAGGCGAAACACCTATGTAATCGACTTTGTCTCTCGGGTAATCGTCCTTGATGCCGTCTTTCGTTCTCACGTTCACCAATTCGGGCACGATCTTCCTTGTCTTCTGATCAAAAGGGACCCCCGGAGGAGCTATGGCGAACAGGTCTTCCTGGTCTGCCGTAAGGTAATCCAGGTGTTCGGTCACGACTCCCTTTTCCACCTTGAAATAAGGAGCCTTTATGAAGCCCATCTCGTCAACCTTAGCGTGAACTGTAAGGGAATTGATAAGGCCTATGTTGGCTCCTTCAGGCGTTTCAATGGGGCAGATCTTCCCGAAATGGGTATAATGGACATCCCTTACCTCGAAACTTGCGCGCTTGCGCTCCTTGACTCCGCCTTCCCCGACCGCCGTCACCCTTCTCTTGTGGGTTATCTCCGTAAGGGGATTGGTCTTCTCGAGAAACTGGGAAAGCTGGTTGCGGGCGAAGAAATCGTTGACCGCCGTCATGAGTATCTTGCCGTTTATAAGCAGCTGAAGGGTTACCTTCTTGCTCTCGTCCTTGTCGAGAAGGACCATCTTCTCCCTGGCGTACCTCTTGAGCTTGACGAGCCCTTCGTATATATGCTCCTTGACGATCTCGGCAGACGTTCTGACACGCTTGTTGCCCAGGTGGTCTATGTCCTGGATTACTCCCTCTTTCTTCTCAATAAGGTTAAGGAGGGCGTGTATCGTCTCAACTATGTCCTCCTTCCTGAGGTACCTCTCTCTGAACGACAGGTTGAGGACCTTGTTCACCTGCCTCCTGCCCGGTTCGGAAAGATCGTAAACCTCGTCCGAAAAGAGAAGCATGTTAAGAAATTTTGCGGCTTCCTTGATGTTCACCTTGTCGTACCCGGGCCTCATCTCCTTGTAAATCCGCTTGAGGGCTTCTTCTGCCGTTCTCGTGTCATCCCTTGCAAGGGTATTGGCTATAACAGAGCCCTGGGGAACGTTTTCCGGCTTGCCGTAAAAAAGATTCCTTATCTCGTCGTCATTGTAGCCGAGCGCCTTCAAAAGCACCGTGGCATAAACCTTCTTCTTGCCCATCCAGACTATCAGACAATTGTGGTTATCCACCTCGAACTCTATCCACAGACCGCGGGAGGGGTATATTTTTGCCGAGTATAAAGAGTTCTGGCCTATGCTCGGCTCTTCCTTGAAATAAACTCCGGGGCATCTCAACAACTGGTTAACAACGACCCTTTCTATGCCGTTGATGATGAAGCTTCCGCTCTCTGTCATCAGGGGAAGACTGCCAAGGTATATGTCCTGTTCGTTAATCTCCTTGACTTTCATTTCCTTGGACTTCGCATCCTGTTCAGAAGTTATTATCTTCAGCCTTACCCTGAGGCGTGATTCGTAAGAGCTCTTCTTCTCTATGCATTCATCTATGGTATCCACCGGATCTTCAAGCACGTAATGAACATATTCAATACGATGCTTGCCGTTGTCGCTCTCAATGGGAAAAATCTTCCTGAAAAGCTCTTCCAGACCCTCGGCTTTCCTCCTCTCGGGGTCTACGTCGATCTGCGTGAACCTCTCATACGGAAGTTTTTGCAATTCAAGCAAATCCGGAGTTTCTAATATTTTCATTTTCACCCCTTGCGAATTTTTACTTAACTTCGACTTCTGCTCCTATTGCCTCCATTTTAGCCTTTATTTCAGCGGCTTCTTCCTTGGAAACCTTTTCCTTTATAGGCTTGGGCAGAGCTTCGATCAGATCCTTTGCTTCCTTGAGGCCGAGGTTTGTCATGGCCCTGACTTCCTTGATGGCCTGAATCTTGTTGGAACCGAAGGTCTTGAGCACCACGTCAAAAAGAGTCTTCTCTTCCTTCTTCTCTTCTCCTCCGGCGGCAGGCTGTCCCGCTGCGGCGGCCATTCCGACCGGGGCCATCATGCCCGCAACTCCGAACTTGTCTTCAAGCTGTTTTGCAAGGTCTGATAATTCGAGGGCAGAAAGCTGCTCAATCTTTTCCACTATTTCATCTATTACATTCTTTTCGACTTTTTCCATCTTATCTCTCCTTTTTAGTATCTGCTATCTGGTTCAGATTGCTGATTAATCTCGCTGCCGGGTATCTCAGGGAATTAATTATCCTGGTGAGGGGCATCCTGAGGTTAAAAACCACGGCGGCCTCTATCTGCTTCCTGTCGGGAAGTTTCCCCAGCCTTGTAAGTTCATCTTCGCTGAAAACCCTGCTGTTAATTATGCCTGTCTTTAAATCTATCTTCTCGGTTTTTTCCTTGAACAGGAGAAGCTTTTTAAGTACTCCTATCTCATCGTTGCCGCTCGACCATACCACGAAAACAGAGCCGGTAAGATCCTTGCAAAGATCCTCCCGCTCGATATTTCCGTAGGTCTTTTCGATCAGGGTATTCTTGACGACCTTCATATTGCATCCAATCCCGGAGAGGTCTCTTCTCAAACCCTGCATGTCCGCAACGGATAGTCCGGTAAATCCTACAAGAAGGTTGACGTTGCTTTCCTTTATATCTTCCGTCAGATGCGACACCAATTCCTTTTTCTTCTCTTTGCTTAGTTTTTTCATTTCTTTTACTCCGCCCCGTTTTTCCGGAACCTTTTATCAAACCCCGTTAACTATATTGATGCTCTCAACGTATATTGACGGTTGCAACTACGCAGCTTCCTGCAACATTTTGCCAATGCCGAATTTCAGTGAAGGAGACATAGTAAGAGAAAGAGACGACGAGCGGATAAAATTGCTCTTGGCGGAAGGCGGCTTGGCCGCTATCACCGAATTGATCGCAGCCTTGATATTATCTACAAGCTTTTCATTTTCGAAGGAAACCTTGCCGACGGGTATATGGAGGTTTCCATCCTTGTCCATCTTGAAATCTATGCGCCCTTTCTTTATCTCGTTGATTATATTCCCGAGATCGTTTGTAACGGTTCCCGTCTTGGGATTCGGCATGAGGCCGCGGGGACCCAGGATCTTGCCGAGAGGCGAAACGAGCTTCATCATGTCCGGCGTTGCAACAACCGCATCAAAATCGAGGAATCCGCCCTTTATCTTGTCTGTCAAATCCTGCTCGCCGACATAATCGGCCCCGAGGCTCCTGGCCTTTATCGCATTCTCTCCCGAAGCGAAAACAAG
>JAKPNC010000017.1 GCA_029548585.1 bacterium
GAACTGCTTGCAAGCGGAGGACATTGCCGGATAGAGATGATAAAGCATTCTTCACGGGTTCTTTACGGGACACAGTTCCACCCGGAGGGATATGCAGAACCATGGATGCACGGAAAAAAACTTTTGGAAAACTTCGCCGCCATCGCCAGGAATTACTGGAAGGAAAAGAAAAGATAAGGGCTGGGGCGGTTTTTAGCCGATCTTGAAGAATTCGCCTATCTTCCGGGCCACGAGCCTCGAAGACGCATAGTAGGACAGGCCGACAAGCGCCATCCCCAGAACGCCCAGCGCGCAGGCGACATAAGGGCCGTCGGTGATCCTGCCGGCAACGGTATAGATCACCTTGGCGATCGGGTAATGCCTCTCCCTGACGGCAAGGATAAGGCTGCTGCTTACCTCCATGACAGAGAATGAAAAAGCGAGGACGCCTCCCGCAAAAAGTCCTGGGCTTACCAGTGGAAAGGTTATCCTCCTGAATGTCGTCATGACCGAGGCTCCAACCGAATAGGACGCCTCCTCAAGGCTCTCGCTCAACTGCTGGAAAGAGGAGTATGTGCTCCTGACAAGGTAAGGCAGTCTCCTGATGCTGTAGCTTATCACCAGGAGAACCATGGGATTATTCCTCGGATCCAGGGGGGTATTGGAAAAGAGGGAGAAGTAACCGAAAGAAACGACAATGCCCGGTATTGCAAGCGGCAGCATGACCAGCAGGTCCAGGATCTGCCTTCCCTTCAACCTTGTTCTGGCAAGAAAAAACCCTATCGCAAAACCCAGAACCACGTCCACCAGAGTGCTAACAGAGCTAAGCATGAGGCTGTTGACAATACCCGTTCTCGTCAGCCGGTGATTGAAGACCGTCCTGTAAAATTCCCCCGTGTATTCCGCGGGGAAAATGGTAAAGAACCATCTCTTTGAAATTGAAGTAAGAATGATACTCATGTGCGGAAGAAGGCTCAAAAAGAGGAGCAAACCGACAGCGGCATAGGCAAGCAGGCGCTTCCTGCCGCCCAGATCCTTTTCAACTACGTTGACGGAAGTCCTGCCGGAAGCGTACGGCCTTTTTTCTATTAGCCGTTTTGCAAGAATGAAGAGCATCAGGGTGATCAGGATGACAAAAAAGACAAGGGCATACCCCTGGGGATTGGTATTTATATCCTTGATGCTGTTGAAGATCTGTACGGATACCAGGTCCTTGAACTCAAAGACAAGGGGCGTCCCGAGGTCTGTCAGGGCCCAGATAAAAATTATGGATGCCGCCGCAAAATACCCCGGCATGAGGAGGGGAAAGGTTATTCTCCTGAATGTTGTTGCGAAACTGCCGCCGAGGTTATATGACGCTTCCTCGGCGGATATGTCAAAATTGTTAAGGGATGAGGAGATGTTGAGGAACATTATCGGGTACAGGTGGAGAGTTTCCAGGATGAAGATCCCCAGGAAGCCCGAGCCGATCCAGGAGACCGGATGGTGTATGATGCCCGCTTTCATCAGAAAAAGGTTGATACTCCCGAACCTGGACAAGAGCTGCATCATGCCTATGGCGCCCACGAAGGGGCTTGCTATGAGCGGCAGGAAGAATAATGCCCTGAGCAGGTTCTTGCCGGGGAACCTGTACCGGGCAAAGAGGAAGGCAAGGGGCACCCCGGTAACGGTTGTGGAAATAACCACAAGGATACCTAGCATGAAGCTGTTGAGAATGGACCTCCTGACGACGTAGTTGCCCAGCGCGCTTTTAAAGATAGCGAGTGAAAACTTCCCTCCGACCACGAAACTCTGTGAAAGGATGTGGCCCAGGGGATAAACGAAAAAATATATGAGAAAAGCGAAACAGAACAGGTATAATGCTTTTTTCATTTCTCTCCGAAAAGGATCAGGTGTTGCGGTTCAACGTCAAACTCTACCTCAGAGCCAGCCGCCAGGCGCCGGGATTCTCCGGCAAAAACCTTGAGCTGGATGGCTTTTCCGGAGGGTGTCAGACAGTCTGCCCTGAAGGTTTCCCCGTAGTACTCGATTCCCGTTATTTTACATTTCATGCTGTTGGCCCCTCTCCTGAAAAGAACGTTCTCCGGCCTGAAGGCGACCTCTACATCCTGGCCGCAGGAAATAGAGCCTCCGGCAGCAGCCTTCAGGCGGCCTTCGGAAGTTTCAATCTCTGCCAGTCCTCCGGAAAGGGCCGCCACCTTTCCCGGCAGGATGTTTACATCTCCCAGGAATGACGCCACAAATCTGTTGGAAGGCCTGGAATATAGTTCCACCGGTGCGCCGGTCTGCATGATTCTTCCCTCGTTCATGACCGTGATCCTGTCTCCAAGGGACATGGCTTCCTTCTGGTCGTGGGTAACGTAGATCATGGTTATGCCGGTATCTTTCTGTATCCTCTTGATCTCGGAACGCATCTCTTCCCTCAGTTTTGCATCCAGGTTGCTCAACGGCTCGTCGAGAAGGAGAACCCCCGGTTCGGCAATGATGGCCCGTGCAAGGGCCACCCTCTGCTGCTGGCCGCCGGAAAGGTGGGGCGGGAACTTATCCCTGAAGGGAGCGAGCTTGGTTATCTCCAGAACCCTGTCCGTCTTACTCTTTATCATATCCTCGGCAACCTTTTTCACCTCCAGCCCGTAAGCAACGTTCTGCCAGACGGTCATGTGGGGCCAGAGGGCATAATTCTGGAAAACCATGCCTATATTCCTGTTCGCCGGAGCAAGGCCCGTGATATCCCTTTCTCCCAGGTAAACCTGGCCGCTGTCAGGGGTAAGAAACCCGGTAATGATCCTCAGAAGGGTTGTCTTTCCGCAGCCCGAAGGGCCGAGGATGAAAAATATCTCATCCTCTTCAACGGTAATGCTCACGTTGTCAAGCACTTTTGCCTGTCCGAAACTCTTGGATACATCTTTTACGGTTAAGATTCCCATGTTTTTCTCTCTTTTCGGCGACCTCCCGGCCACATCGCTTCTCTTTTTTTTGCAGGCTGTTATCACGATATCTTATCACATCTGCCGTCAAATGACACAACCGCCCGTTTTTAGGGCCACAAGTTAGATTAAATCCGGGACATCCTTACAACCGAGCCGTATTTTTCAATGGAAAAGTTGAGCCACTGGTTGATATGGTGGTTGCGGAAGACCGGGTCCTGCCAGTTCTCCCAGAAAAACTTCTGGAGGCCTGAATCGACAGGAAGCTCGAAGAACCTCCTGACGGCTGCCCGGCTCTTGTTTGAAAGAGTTGATTTCCACGCCCGCCTGAGGCTCCTGTGGCAGTCTATTACCATGGCTCCCATCATGTCGTTGAGCAGGTTCCACCTTTTGGAGGCAAGATCAAAATTGTAATCTATGGCTCCTTTCAGGGTATAAGGGTTAAAGATGGTTGCCTTGAAATCCGGGTGGTCGTACACGTCGGGGCGTATGCTGAACCTGTTTAGAGAATATTCCTTCGGTCCGCCTTTTTTTCCTTTCTTCTGCATCCATAGGAGCTGTCCTTCGTAAGAAAGCAGGTAGTCTATGAAATGGCGGGCAACGTTGAGGTTTTCAGCGCCTTTCAGGATGCCTATGGCGTCCGGATTGATTACGGTCAGGTTCTCCGGGAGGACGAAACCCATATTTTCAGCCCCGCTAACCTCTATCTGGGCCAGTGCGTAAGAATCAATGCACAGGGAGACTGCAACCTCGCCGGAAGATGTGTTCCTTGCCACGGAGGAAGCGCTGGCCGAAAAATTCTTAGTGTTGCCCGACATCGCCAGGATGATATCCCATCCCTTGCGCCATCCGTAAGCCTGCATGATAATCTCGTACATCATGTGGAGGCTGCCGCTGTGCCTCGGGTCCCCGTTGCCCACCCAGGTATAGTAAGCCGGATCGGCCAGGGATGCCCAATCGGAAGGAACCGGAAGTCCGAGGTAATCGAGAACCTTCTTGTTGTAAAGTATCCCGAATCCGCTCAGGACGATGCCGTACCAGCTGAAATCCCTGTCGTCGTAATTGGGAACGCCGGCGCAAGCCCTGGGAAGGGCATTCAGGATCTCCCTGGACACCTTGTACGGCTCAAGGAGATCCAGTTCCTTGAGCCTCAGGTAGGGGCTTATCCCCCCGCCGAAAAACATGTCTATGCCTATGCCGCCGGGGTTCTTCTTGTAAAGGGACTCGACATACTTCAGGTTATCGGATGCACCGCCCTGGTCTATCCATTCTATCTCGGCTTCCTCCCCGTATTTTTCGAGATGCCATTTCCTGAAAGCCTCCGTCAGCTCTATTCTCACTCCCTCCCAGTGGGGGGAGATGATGACAAGGTTCTGGCCGGAATGAAGAAGCGGCGACAGGAGGAAAAATACGCACCATAATAGTTTATTTCTCAATCCTTTCTCCTCTCTTGCTCCATTACATGGTAAGAATCTTCTTTATTATACCGTTTTTCTCTTCGGACGAAACATTCATCTTCCTGGCAACGTTCATGAAGAAAGCTATGGACCTGTCATAGGTTTTAGTGTCAACGGGATAAGGGGTGGCATCCTTGCCGCCGTGCGCAAAAGAATATCTGGCAGGGTCCCTGTAAGAAGGCCCGGCCCCGTATATTACCTCCGAAACAAGGCTCAAAGCCCTGACAGTCTTGGCTCCAACGCCCTTCATGGCCACCAGCTTTTCATAGTTCTCCGGCTTCTGCTCGCAGACCGACCAGAGTATCTTTTCAAGGTACTTGTTATAGGTAAAATCTTCGTCTGCCACGGGATGCCAGGTGAATTCCCTGTCTCTCAGCTCAAGGAAGATGTCCTCGGTGTCTCCCCGCCTCACGGCGGCCATCCTCGAAAGGCTTCCCGAGTGTTTCCTCAGAATCCGCATGTCGCTCATCAGCCCCGCATAGGACGTGTTGACCATCTCGGTTGACAGGTCCCTGGTCTTCCCGCTTTCTTTGGCGGCAAGGTTGAGGCACCTGTCGGAAAATGCCGACCCGATTCTTCCGGCATGCTGGCTGGCTATCCCGGAATGGGGTTCGCAAACCATGTCGGTGGCCTTCTTTGAGAACCAATGGTACCTTCTCGCCGTCTGGCTGGAGGTATTCATTCCCTGCTGAACAACGGCCCAGAGTCCGTTGCCGGAGAAGAAGAAAGAATGGTGGTAAATGGAGTAGCCGTCCTGTATGAGGGAGCTGTCCACCTTGGCAACCATCCTGGAGTTATAAACCAATCCTTCTACGCTTCCTTCGGGAAGTGCAAGTTTTTCTCCCCAGGCCGTTATCTCGTCGGGAGTCCTGAGGGAAGCCTTGCCCTTGCCCCCGCAGATGTACAGCCCGAGCCGGTCTTCCATGCCCCTGATGGATTCCTTGAGGGCGGCGGTAAGGATCGTCGTGAGACCGGAAGCGTTCCAGTCAAACGCAAGCACGGTGCCAAGAGACTGGAACCAGACAGGGTCCGATATCCTTTCAATGAATTCGTCGGGACCGTACTCTGCGACAATGACCTCTACCATGCTTCTTCCCAGGCGCACCATGCGGTCGAAAAGCCACCTCGGGCACCTTCCGGTATCCAGGGTAAAGGTCGCCACTCCTCTTCTTATCATTTCTTTTCCTCCCGGAGAGGCTCCCGGTGATTCAAAATGCTCTTCCCTGACTTGGCGTCAATGACTATCAGCGCGTGCAAATCCTGGTAAACGGCGCAATCCCTGTTTCCGATACCCCTTTCGAAGAATTCCCGGACGCCGGTATAAGAAAGATCCCCCGGGAGGTCCAGGCTTTCTGCCAGTCTCCGGGTATACTGGTCCACCACGAAAACAGGCATCCCGAAAGAGTAGAGAAGGATATCATCTGCCGTCTCCTCTCCCACGCCCTTAAGGGAAAGGAGTCCCTGTCTCAGGCAATCAAGGGGCATTTCCCCTGCTTTTTCCATGCCCCCGCAAACATTCAATATGTAATCGGAGAGAACCTTAAGCCTCTCAGCTTTCACCCTGTAAAAACCGGATGGCCTTATCATAGACAGGAGTCGCTTTGTGTCGCAGTCAAGAACGCCTTCAAGAGAGAAGCAACCGGACATCCTGAGATTTTCGGTGGCAAGCATGACATTGTGCCACGAGACCCGCTGGGTCAGTATTGCCTCTATCGCTACGGCCTCTTTCTCCCCGGTGGTCTTTGGCCTTTTACACCATAGGCGCCACTGCCCGCCAGGGTTCCCGTGAATCCCGAGAAGCCTTGAGTATAAGGTCTTGACGTCCATGCCTTCTAAAATCTCAGGTTTCTTACCTTTTCAAGGTAGTAGATGTAATTCTGCAGGGAGGCCCCGGGGGTTATAAGGTGGTCGGGAAGAAGCAGGTACCCGCCATCCTTCATAATGGGCAGTCTTCTTTCTATTTCTGCATCTATCTCCACAGGGCCTTTTTCGATCACCATCTTGTTGAAACCCCCGATGATGCGCAGTTCCCTGCCGTATCTCTTCCTGAATTCCATGGGATCGGCATTCCAGGCGCCTATCTCAAGGGGATATGAAAGGTTGACCCCCGCATCGAGAAGGGGGCCGGCCAGGGCGCTGACATCCCCGTCGCTGTCAATGCCGAGAAGCTTTATGCCGTATTCTTCAATCTTGTTTCTTACCTTTATGTACCCGGGCGCCACGTGTTTCTTGAAAAGGCCCGGGCTGACAAAGGGGCCGCTCCTTCCACAGATATCTTCCCATCCCAGGACCATGTCCGGTTTTCTTTTCATCCTGGGCACCACCTGGTCAATGGTCCAGCAGGTAAGGTTGCTCAGGGTATCCACCATATCGGAAAAAACATCCGGTTCGTCGTACATGAAATAGGCGAAATTCTCAACCCCCATCCAGTTTCTTGCCCAACCCATGAGGGAAGCCCCCATAACGGCTACGGGGCTTTCCGAGGTTTCTGCGTCATCTATCTGTTGCTGAAGGTTCGCGGGGAGCCTGCCAGGGTCAGGCTGAAGTCTTTTTTTGTACTCGGGCCAGTCTTTGCCCGTCTTCAGGGTAAAAGATATAGACTGGGGTATGTTGCTCTGCTTCTTCCACCTTTTTTTTACCACCCCGTCAGTTGCCCGGACTATTGTATATTCATCGGTTTCTTCGATGGTCTCCTGTTCGAACAGAGGATATAGGAAAGCCTCCGTTCCTCCGACAGCATTGATCCATTTCCATGGAGAAATCGCATTGAAATATTCATTTTCGGAGGTTCCTGCCGGAAGCCCTTCTTTCAGCCATCTCGCCCTGGTTTCATTCCACCCGCCCCAGTGGAACACAGGCATCCTGTCATGTCCCCTGTAAAACATGATATCGGAAACCAGCTTTCTATTGTCCATATTCATCCTCTTTTGCTCTCCTTTTCTTTTACCTGCCCTCGATGTAAATTCTCGGTATCCTGTCTGAAGAAATCCTTGTGGGCAGTTCCCCTACGGAAGAGTTAAGTATCAGGGCGATATCGTCGTTGGAAATCTCCTGGTTCCCCTGCCTGCCCATGATGACAACTTCGTCCCCAACCGAAACATCCTCGTTCTTAATGTCTATCAGGGCGTTATTCATGTTTATGACGCCTGCAAAACCGAACCTCCTGCCCCTTATAAGCACTTGTCCCGCTTTGGACAACGCCCTCGGAAGACCGTCGGCGTATCCCATGTTTATCACGGCTATCCTTGTATCCTGACCTGTCCTGTAAGTCATGCCGTAACTTATGCAAGATCCAGCCGGCACTTTCTTAATGTAAACAATCCTACTTTTAAGAGACATTACCGGCTTTATATCAAAACCAACAAGCTTTTTTATGCCGTAAAAGGCCGTTCCAACCCTGACACCGTCAAGAAGGATTTCCGGAAACTCCACAACTGCGGCACTGCATGCCATATGCCTTAGCGGAATACGACATCCCTGCCTTTCAAGATCGCCCAGGACATTCAAGAAGGTCTTTATCTGCATCCTGGCATATTCCTCGCCGCTCGACTTGCTTGAAGCCATGTGGGTGTATATGCCTTCTATGTATATGCCTTCCAGTTCTTTTAACTCCCTTACGAAGCCCAACGCCTCCTCCGGCATGATCCCAAACCTGTGGAGCCCCGTATCAACCTTTATGTGAACGGCCGCTTTTCTGCCCTGCCTTGATGCCTCAGCCGAAAGCGCTCTTGCCATCTCCATGTTTGCAATGGAAACCGTCAGGTTTTCTGACACGACCTCGGAAGCTCTCGAGGGATCAACGCAGCTCAGTATCAATACGGGCTTTCTGATGCCAGACTCCCT
>JAKPNC010000200.1 GCA_029548585.1 bacterium
ATAGGCGGTGAAGGCAACGGCGGCGTTATTTTACCCGATGTCCATTACGGAAGGGACAGCTTTGTGGGCATGGCCCTTATCCTCGAGCTCATGCTGTTGAAGAAGGAGCCTCTTTCCCGGATTATATCCCGGCTTCCCTCGTACACCATACTCAAGCAGAAGTTTGCCATCGGAGACGACATGAAGTCCCTTATAATGGAAAGGGTCAGGAAAGCGTATATGGGGAAGGAAGATGTAAATCTCGAGGATGGGATAAAGATAACCAGGCGTGACGGCTGGATCCATATCAGGCCTTCCGGAACAGAACCGGTGCTGAGGGTATACGTCGAAGGAAAAGAGAGCTCCAGGGCAAAAGAATACATGGATGAAATCTCCTGTCTGCTTAAGTGAAAGAAGAATTTGCCTCCCGGATATCCCATATCCCTACATGTAGAAATTCCTGATCATTTCTATGGCCTCACGGGGTTCGTCGGTCAACTGGAAGAGGCTGAAGTCCTTCTCATCTATGTATCCGTTTCCCACAAGGTTCATTTTCATCCAGTCGATCAGCCCCTGCCAGTAGAATTTTCCAATCAGGATGATGGGAAACCTGTGTATCCTCCCGGTCTGGACGAGGGTGACGGCTTCGGTGAACTCGTCGAGAGTGCCGAATCCTCCGGGAAAGATGATGAATGCCCTGGCGTATTTTACGAACATTACCTTTCTGGTGAAAAAATACCTGAAGGAGATCAGGTTCTTGATGTACGGATTAGGTTTCTGTTCATGGGGCAATTCTATGTTAAGGCCTATGGAGTTCCCCCCCGCCATGTACGCTCCCTTATTTGCCGCCTCCATTATTCCCGGACCTCCGCCTGTTATTACGCTATACCCGTTTGCAACAAGCATTTTGCCCGTTTCCACGGCTTTGATATACCACTCGTCGTCCTCCTTTGTTCGGGCTGAACCCCAGACTGAAACGCCGTTGCCTGTTTTTTCGAGAGCTTCGAATCCCTCGACGAATTCACCCATTATGCGGAATATTCTCCAAATGTCAGACTGGTAGATATTCTCTTCCATTAATCCTCCCGTAAATGTTGAACCTGAATCTTTGGGCAATGAGTTCTCCTTCGGGATTTTCAAACTTCCGGGCGGAGAACCTGTTGAATGATTTTCATTCTGCCAGGTCTGGCAGGAAAAGTGACTGGGTCTCTTTCTCAGAAACCAGGTGGAAGGATTCCCGCCTGCCGGACCGGGCATAACTTTCAATAACCGGCCTGAAAACTTCCTGCATCTCTTCGGTTGAAAGGCGGCAGCCGTCACCCTTGATTGGCGCCGCTACTGTCATGGGCCTGGGCGCCCTGAGAGCGGCAAAATCGGGGATATCCCCGTATTCAAGCAGACCGGGTATAAAAGCTTCGAACGGTATCCCTGGAAAAGTGTCGACTCTGTCATAGGTTGCAAGGGGGCCGGTTATCATGATGTTGTCATACTCCCCGAGAAGAGGCGATCCGGCCAAAACCGGTGTTGAAAGGCCTTCTGTCGCAAAGAGAGAAATAAAGCCGGATTCTTTCCGGGCTGTAACGGCGATAGAATCAAGGATGGATATCCAGTATCCTGCGAGGGTGAATCCGAGCATGTGGCAGGCCCTTGATTCGACTATGCATCCTTCCGCATTTTTCAAGAGTTGTCCTTCTCCCATA
>JAKPNC010000027.1 GCA_029548585.1 bacterium
CCTGTCCCGGCCACAGGAGGATGCTGGAGGCTCCTGCTTCGGCAGCCACGTCGAGGGTTTCCATGCAGATATGCAGGGCATCCTTTCTGACTCCATGGTCGGGAGAGGATATGCTTCCTTCTTTCCACTTTCTGTCGGGATATATCCCGGCTTCAACGGTGCATACCTGCTGATTCTGTTTCCTGCAAGCATCAAGGATGGCCGGCAGGTCTTTCCTTGTGAACTGGCAGGGGTAATCGAGAGCTATGCCGGTAAGGCCCTTCACCTTTCCTGCCATCTCAACCTGTTGCATCAGATCCATTCTATCCCGGTAACCCTCTGTTACAAACCTTTCATAACATGGGGAAAAAGGCGAAAAACCGCTACCTATCCTTGGATATCTTATCATTATTTTCCTCCGGGTGAATATGCGGGCCGAAAAGAGCCATGGCATTTCCGCAGAGTATCATTTCTTTTTGTTTCATGGATATTGGCGCAAGGAATATCCTTGGAAGGTAACACATGGGATCAAACCATGGCCAGTCAGACCCGAAAATGATTTTTTCAGCTCCGGGTTTTTCCACCAGCTTCCCGATGAGCCCCGGGCAGAAGATGTCTCCGGCAATATCCAGGTAGACGTTGGAATGGCTTGCCGCGAGATCTATGGCCTGCAACCGCCCGTTCCTGCGACCCCCTGCATGTCCCAGGATGATATTTACGTCCCCGTAATCATTGATATTTTTTTCGAAAAGTCGGGGGATGGAAAATTTCTGAACGGGATTTTCTGTCAGGCTCCAGGTATGTGAGAGTATCGTCTTTTTATATTTTCGGGCGAAATCCCATGCAGGCAGGTATGATGGATCGTCTGCAAAGGTTGAATGGAAGCTCGGGTGGATCTTGATGCCGGCAAAACCCGGGCTTTTTAGGGCTGATTCAAGGTACCTGAGAGATTCCTTACCTTTTCCCGGATCGTAAACCCCGAGAAAATGTATTCTGCCCTCCGATTCCTCATATGCTTTCAATGACATTTCAAATCCGTCTTTGAACCTTGAAAGAAGCCAGCAATAGTGCGAAGAATAGGCAATACCTATAGATAGGGAATCCATCTTTTCAAGAAAGCCGGAGAGATCTCCCCCTGTATTGAGAATTAAAGGATCGCTTCCGAGGTGCATGTGGCCGTCTGCGATGATTATATTCTTCATTTCTTTATCCCTTCAAGGATTCTTCTCATGTTGTCTCCCGCGATACTCACCTTTTCCTTTTGTCCGATTCGGCTGCCAATCAGAATCCCGGCCGGTACCAATGGATCGTTTGCCGGCAGGAAGGAACTGAATATTAATCTGCCGCAGCCTATGTTTTCAACGAATAATTCAAGAAGGCCGGGAGCCGTAAGGTTGGAAATGTCGGCAAGAATGTTCCGGCATTTTTTCATAAGAGGCAGAAGAGATCTCGAGTGGTATATGATCTTCTTTGGCTGGGTCTCAACGATTATTTTCAATGCCGGAAAATTGACCGCAATGTTGTGCAAATCATCAAATGAAGCCTCCGTATGAAATATGAAGAGTGGCATTTTCCTCTCAGAGAGTATCTCGCATAAGGGACCTATGCACCAGCAGGAAGGGCTGTGCCTGAAGGTTGCAGGGTATATCCTCGCTCCCGCAACCTTTGTACTTCCGAAAAGCTTCCTGTTTAACCCGTTTCCTGAATTTCCAGCAGTGAATGGTAAGGCAGTGATTATTCCATGCCAGTTTTCACGTCCCGAAAGGGATTCAAGAAGTATGGAATTGCTTTCATCCGGTGAGTACCTGCCATCTGCCCAATGTGATATGAGAGCCTCTCTTATTCCCATTGCGGAATGGATACCCGAGATCAATTCCGGCGTGCCTTCCTCCATTAGAGGGAAGTCTGAACTTTTGCCCAACCATGAACCGGCATCCAGGATATCCATTGAAAGTATATCTTCTTTCCATCGTCCTGCAATATTTACTGAAAAAGAGTCTTTATCTTTCATGCCAACCGTCCGTTTTATCTTCAAAAGACAACCTTGAGGGTCTCTGAAAGCTTGTCAAGAACCTCGTCGCACTCCTGCCTGTTTATGATGAGTGGCGGCTTTATCTTCAGAACCTGTTTGCACGGACCTCCCATCCCTAATATTATTCCCATCTTCATCATCTCTTTCCTTATGTCTGACGCTTCTTCAACGGCAGGTTCCTTAGTCACAGGATCTTTAACGAATTCCACCCCAATGTGAAGGCCTGCCTGCCTGATGTCACCCATCTGAGGATAAATCTTCTGGAGGGATTCAAGCCCTTTCCTTATATAGCCGCCCATATTCCGTGTGTTTTCAAGTATCCCGTCCTCCATCATCTTTATCAGCTTTATTGCAGCCACCTGCGAAAGGCTGTTGTTTGCAAAGGTGTGAAGCTCTTCCCCATCCTGTTCGAATCCCCTGAGCTTGTCCGATATAATGATACCTGCAAGGGGAAGTCCTCCGCCGAGGGCCTTGCCAAGTACGATAATGTCCGGCGAAACATTGAAATAATCTGCCGCGAAAAACTGCCCGATGCGGCAATAAGTCTGTATTTCGTCGAAAATAAGCGGAACTGAATACCTGTCGCAGATTTTTCTCGCCTCTTTTATGTATCCGGCAGGAAGAATAACCTGCCCGCCGCTTGCCTGTACGGGTTCCAATATGAGGCCGGCCGGGTTTCCAGCCACTCCCTTCTGGATGGTAAGTTCAAGAATCTTTGCGCACTCCATGCCGCATGATTCTTTTTTCAGCCCGAGAAAACACCTGTAGCAATTAGGGTTTGGGACCCTTATAAATGGTTTTGTCAGATGCAGGTATCTGCTTCCACCCATCAGTTTTCCGGACGACCTCGTGGATGTCCATGTGGCCCCGAGAACCCCGAGGGTGGTGCCGTGATATGAATCGTAAAGGCAGAGGAAATCCCTTGAATCAACGGTATTTTTCATGCATATCTTCATGGCGGCTTCTATGGCAGGACCTCCGCCCACCGTGAAAGAGACCCTGTTGAGGCCTGGGGGGGCAATCCTGGAGAGAAGGCGGGCAAGATAATACCTTACAGGGGTGTGAACCCCCTGGTGCATGTGGGTCATGTTATTCATGTGTTCGGAAAGGATGCGGTTCATCTCGTCGTTTGCATGCCCGAGATAAAGCGCCCAGCTCTGACTTGTGCAATCTATATAAGCCTTTCCGTCCACGTCAAAAACACGCACGCCCTTGCCCCTTTTCATGACGGGTATACCCTTTGTGCCCCCACCGAGCATGAGATGTTTTTCGCATTCTTTTATCTCTGTGCTCTTCATTGAATATATCTCGTTCAAAAGGCTGTCCATTCCTTTCTCCATGGTTATTTTAAAAATTAAAAATTTCAACTTGAATTTCTTTCCGTTATCCAGACCTAAGTATATGAAAAGTTTATTTCATTGTCAACACTCGACACGGTTTAGGAATCCTGACTTCTCTATTATGTACCTGCATGTTCCGACATAAGGGGATGGATTT
>JAKPNC010000247.1 GCA_029548585.1 bacterium
GTAGGAGGGCGACCATTACAAAAAGAATAAATTTGATACCCCCTCACCCTTCTTGCCCTATGGGCTTCGGTCAACGGGCTCACTGACTCGCCCTTTGTGTTATACGGTGCTCATTACTCTTCGCACCAACACCCTTCTCCCCCAAGGGTAGAAGGAAAATACCCCGTGCCTCCTCATTTCTTTCACCCTCTACCCATAGGGGAGAGGGGAGGGTGAGGGGGTACTTTCTTTCATTCCTTCATTTGGGCAAGCCCGGCAATCTCTCCTTTTCATACTACGCCATTAAAGAGAAAGTCAATAAACCCGAATTGGGCGATTAGCAAATATTCCATGATATAATGTACTTAACTAAACCATGTCTTGTGCAAACCGCGGGGTTTGCATTAATTATCAAAGACATGGGCAATACATCTCAGGGTGAAAATTTAAAAACAGGGCCAGGTTTGGCAGAATCAAAGAGTTAACCGGAGGAAAGATGAAAACGAGCAAAATTAAAAAGGACGCGATAGAATATATAATCCCGCACTGGGCAGATTACAAATCGCTCATAAAGGAACCCAAGATTTTTGTTAAGGGAGAAGGGGTTTACCTCTATGACATTGAAGGGAAAAAATATTTTGATACATTTTCTTCCCTGGTGACTTCAATCCTCGGGCACGGAAACAAAGAGATAGCTGATGCCATTTACGCCCAGGTAAGAGAACTTGAATTCTTCCCCAATATCGGCGATACCTTCACTCTCCCCCTTGTACAGCTTGCAAATAAGCTTGCCGGGATTGCTCCCGGAGAATTGAAGGTCTCGTTCTTCGTGAACAGCGGTTCGGAAGCGAATGAAACGGCTATCAAGCTTGCGAGGCAGTATTTCTGGGAGAAAGGGCAGAAATCAAAATACAAGATAATGGCAAGACGCTATTCATATCACGGAACCACCCTGGGCGGTGTTTCCGCCACGGGGCTTCCTTACTTCAGGACGCCGTTTGAACCGCTGATGCCCGGCTATATCTTCGCCCCTTCGGCAAACTGTTTAAGGTGCGAGTTCGGGCTTGAACCGAAAAACTGCAAACTCATGTGCGCAAAAACTCTGGAGAATCTTGTCGGGTGGGAAGGGCCCGAAACGGTTGCCGCCCTCATCATGGACCCCATCCCTGGTTCCAATACCGGGTATCCTGTGCCGCCCGACGGGTATCTTGAGAGAATAAGGAAGTTCTGCACAAAAAACGACATCCTTCTGATTTTTGACGAGATTCAGACCGGGATTGCGAAAACAGGAAAATGGTTTGCCTGCGAGCACTGGAATGTGGTTCCCGATATCCTTACGATAGGCAAGGCGATTACCGCCGCATACCTTCCCCTCGGCGTGACAATGACCACGCCCGAAATTTACAGCGCCTTCAGAAAATCTGGAAGCGAATTCCGTTCCGGCTCCACGTTCGGAGGACATGCCGCGTCGTGTGTCGCCGCCCTCAAAACTCTCGAGATAATCGAAAGAGATAATCTCATAGAGTATGCGGGCAAAATAGGCGCCCACATAAAAAAGAGGCTCGGAGAAATGTATAAAAAATATCCCATCGTGGGGAATTACAGGGGTATGGGGACACTGTGGGCAATGGAACTGCTTAAAGACAGGAAGACCAGGACTCCTTTTGACCCGAAGCTGAAAGTCGGAAACAGGATCAGGGATTTCTGCTGGGAAAGGGGAATGATTCTCAGGAACAATGCCGATATCCTGGTGATTGCGCCGTCCATCATCATAACCAGGGAGCAGGCGGATGAGATCCTCGGGCTGATTGAAGAGGGTATAAAAATGATTATGAAGGAATCAATGTAAGGGAGATACCATGGAAAAACTGGCTATAGAAGGCGGCAGGCCTGTTAATGAAATTCCGTTTCCGGGCTGGCCGGCTGTTTCAGAAAAAACATTAAAAATGGCGCTTGAGCCTCTGAAGACAAGGAAACTTAACTACTGGTCGGGAGAATACGGCAAGCAGTTTGAAAAA
Organism: bacterium; assembly: GCA_029548585.1. GTDB lineage: Bacteria > Ratteibacteria > UBA8468 > B48-G9 > JAFGKM01 > JALNXB01. Next base: position 1,998 of record JAKPNC010000247.1, read on the forward strand.
GAACTTGCCTGCTGGCATAAATCAAGATATTGCA
>JAKPNC010000005.1 GCA_029548585.1 bacterium
GAAAAAAGGATACCGGGTTATTCAGCAGGCCGTACTACCCTTCCGTTTCATGCATTGTTACCTGCTATTCCGAGGGACGTGACGTCAGAAGAACCATAATGAGCCTGGCAACGCAGCTCTACCCGGGCAATATTGAAATTATACCGGTGGTTGACGGAGCCTCGGTCAATAAAGAGACCTACGATGCGGCATGCGGTTTGCTCGGGGAGGTAAACTCCCTTCCTGGCAGAAAGCTGGTAGTGATCCCCAAGTGGAAGAGGGGGGGAAGGGTTTCTTCCCTTAATTCCGGCTTTATTCTGTCGGCCGGTGAAGTGGTAATGGCCCTTGACGGCGATACATCCTTCGACAACGACATGATTCAAAAGGCTGTCCGTCATTTCTCCGACCCTGATGTAATGTGCGTTTCAGGGTGCCTCCGGGCAAGGAACTGGAGGAACTCCCCTGCCGCCGCTCTCCAGGCAATGGAATATCTTGTTTCCATAATGGCAAGCAGGACCGGCCTCAGTGAATTCAACGCCGTAAACAATATATCCGGGGCATTCGGGGTATTCAGAAGGGGTATTCTTTCCGTGATAGGCGGCTGGGATGCCGGTACGGCGGAGGATCTCGACCTCACCCTGAGGGTAAAAAACTATTTCGGCAGGTATAAAAGGCTTCGCATTGTCTTTGACCCGGAGGTAATAGGACATACGGACGTGCCGGAGACCTTCGGCGGATTTTTCCGGCAGCGGCTGAGATGGGACGGGGACCTTTTCTACCTCTATTTTCTTAAACATTTCAGAACCTTTTCCCCCCGCCTGATGGGCTGGGCGAACCTGGCCGTATCCGCCGTAGGCAGCCTTTTGTTCCAGATAGTAACCCCCGTTCTCCTTTTTTTCTACACTATCTTCCTCTTTGTCACTGTGCCTGTGCCGATAATCGGGTTAATTATGCTGATTGTATATGTCTTCTACCTCGTCACCTTTACGTTTTTCTTCCTGGTGACTCTGCTTTTCATTTCAGAGCGGCCCCGGGAGGACGCAAAACTCATCCCCCTGCTTCCCCTGATGCCGTTTTTCACCTTCGCCACAAGGTTATGGTCCGCTTTTGCCATTCTTTGGTCGATGACCGGAAAAAGCCACCTGGACAGCGGAATGGCGCCCTGGTGGGTTCTTCGAAAATCCAGATTCTGAACCGGCCTCGGCAAATCCTGTCCCCGCCCCTGAGGTATAATGTGCCGGAACAATGCCCCGTCCGGCAAGGAGGAATTTGAATGCGCCAGAGCTTTGTCTTTGCCCTTTTCTTCTCCCTCTACTTTCTTATCTACGGAGGGATGCACGTATACGTCTACTTCAAGCTGAGGAGCGCCCTGGGGCCGGGCTTGAAGTGGACTGTTTTCTACGGCCTCCTGTCGCTTTTCATGGTAATCGGCGCCCGGGCGCTTTGGGTTATCGACCTCGGGGCCTTTCCGGCGCTAAGGAAGGTCCTTTCCTGCTCGGGGTACATGTGGATGGCATTCATCTTCATGGTCTTCAGCGCCTTCGTCTTTGTGGACCTCGTGAGGCTTTTGCTGTGGGTTGCCGACGGCATTATGTCCTCCCGGTTCGGCGACCTTCTCTCGTCGGCCAGGCTGAGGGCAGCAGCCGCAGTGGGCCTGGCGCTGGTTATATGTGTTTACGGATGGTTCGAGGCCCTGAATGTCAGAACAGTCCGCATCGCCAT
>JAKPNC010000019.1 GCA_029548585.1 bacterium
AGGGGACGGCCGACATACCGCCCGAGACAACCCCACAGGCCGAGGCGGGGAAGAAAATTCTTAGGGATAGCCTTGACAATCCATCACCACAGGCAACCCTCTCGGCATATGGTGCTCGTACCCTTGTGACCAATGACGGAAGGAAAGCCTATGGCATTCCAGAATATTACGGACTTAGTGCCGGATCAGATGCCGCCGGAATAAAGGTTCCCATAGAAGCTGACAACGGCATGTCATACGAGGAAATCAAGGACGCAATCCAGGGGGCAGCGCAGAAGGCACGATTACAAGCCGAAGAACGAGGGTTCACCGCCAGCGAACGAAAGGACGGATACGGATACCCGGTTTTTGATCTTATCCACCAAGTTACACAGAAAGAATATGAGCGCCTTCTACTGATTCATAATAAGAAATGGGAAAATGCACGCCCTATCTTTGTCAGATACGGAAAACTTCCGAAAGGAGGAAAAAGCAAAAATTACGCCGATAATCGGATGGAAAAAGGTGTGAGTGTTTTCAATGGGCTTTTGCTCCCCTCCGGGGAAATAATGTCTGTGCCGAAGCACACCTATGAACTTGGCTCCCTGCTGATGGGCGATCTAAAAAACCGCCCAGTGTATGTCGTTGAAGGAAAAGTAATCGGTGTCGGCAGTGACGGGGAGCCTCTTGTTTCAAATGCAAAATTGCTCAAGCCGACAGAAGCAGCAAAGAAATATTTCCCTAACCCATCCCGCCCCCCGGAGGTTGGGGGGCAAGTTGTGCCTGAACCCGGCCAAGTATCCCAGGGGAAGGTAGATTTATCACAAAAAAATCTCTCTCGTAAAACGAGTGATGTTCCTGCAATATATTTAACTGACAATCCAGGTGAAGCCTATGCCTATGCTGCCGGGAGAGTAAGAGATGCTCACCAAGGGCAACCAAAGCCTACTGGCGGAACAGTTATTGAAGTGGGAATAGAGGGCGAAAGGGATATAGGGGGTGACGTATGGCAGTCAATAAAAGAAGATATTCAGAAAGAAGCTAAATCGGGAGATTTGTCAGATAGCAGCCTCGACTTAATTGAAAAGGCAGGTGTTGAGGCTAAAGAAGTGGCAAAAAATCCTGATGTAATCATCAATAATATTGACCCATTTGATTGGTTATCTTGGCAAAGACAGGAAATGGGATACGGAGAATTGGCTTTAAATGAAGTACCTTGGAAAAACGTTATTAGAATAACTGAATATGATAAAAATGGGAATATCGTTAAACAGGTTCAGGGCGGAGGTAATCCAGAACTATATAGTGTTGAAGACGGAAATATTCTTTACCACGGTACGCCAAAAAAGATTGAAGAACTAAAAAGTTTGCCTAAAGAGCTATCCCAGGGGAAGGTAGAGACACCTGTTTCCACTCTTGACAGCGCCTCAAAAGAGGCGGATAATATAACTCAGGAGGGCAAGTTAAATGAGCCGGAAAAAGAATACCGAGACAACGCCGACCTGGCCTCCCAAGCAATCTCGGAACTCCAACGTCCTCAAGCCGTATCCAGTGTCGGTATGCGGGATCGGGGCAAGCGAGACGCAGGAGGAGAGCCTGTTCGAGTACCTGGGGAAAAGGCCGGAGGAGCGGAAGGCGTACCTCGAAGAATTGTCACGCTCGGGAAAACGGTCTCGGACCTCAAAGAGTTAAAGTCCGTCCGCCTCCGGGGAACGGAGGCCTCCAC
>JAKPNC010000040.1 GCA_029548585.1 bacterium
AGCCGTACAGGTCGATGCATCTCTCCGTTAAAAGGGTTTTCATCTCCCTTCTTATCGGGGCTTCTTCCGGAAACATGCACAGGTCTTTTGATTCCATTGAAAAGGCAAGGAAGAGGCTCGATTCGGTAAAGTCCTGCCGGCTGGGTCCGGCGCAGCTGCGCAGTATCCTGGAGGACAGGCCCATGGATGAAAAATCGCCCGGATCCATCCGTCCCGTTATCCTGGATGTGCCCGGAAGGGCCGTTCTTGAAGACGGACGGGCGGCAATCTCTTCGGAGGTCCCGGTTACCCGGGGGATGTTTACAGGCAAGGATAGTTTCACCTGTTTTCTCGACGCAGGCAGGACGGGCGGAAAACTTATTGCAAGGGGCAGGAAGAAGGGAGATATGTTCTCTCCATTGGGCATGGGCGGACGCCGTAAGAGCCTTTCGAGGTTCCTTATGGACAGGAAGGTTGAAAAGCCTGACAGGGACCGGATAATTCTTTTTGAATCAAGGGGAGTCATTGCCTGGGTTTGCGGCCTGGAGGTTTCAGAGGAATTCAAGGTCACTGAAAAGACTGAAAGGGCCGTAAGGATCTCGGTGACGCCCGGGGATTAGCCCTTCCGTCCGGCTCACTCTCCGCCCTTGAAATACATGTTGCCGGCCAGCATGTACTCGAAATCCTTTTCTGCCTCGTTGGGCTTGACGTGTATTACCCCGGCAGCTATGGCGGCCGCATCCTTCAGGGACCTTCTGTTAATAAGGATCTCCCTTGCGCCTTCAAGCGAACCGTTGCCTATCTTCTCAATCTTTTTCTCGTCGACACAGGGTATCAGACCTATCCTGGCGGCGTTTTTCGTGTTGATGAAGTTGCCGAACCCTCCTGAAAGGCAGACCCTGTTTATATCCCCTGCCTGTGCGGGGTATTTCCTGAGGAGTATCTGCCATCCGGTCTTTATGGCGGCTTTGGAGGTGATGAGCTGGTATATGTCGGACTGGGTCAGCCTGAGGTCCCCTGATATGCGGAAATCTTCCGTTATGCGGGCGTTTTCCGTCATCAGTCCGTTTCTGAGCATCTCTGCCAGGAGGTCTATGAGTCCTGATCCGCACACCCCCACAGAATCCTTGCCTCCTATGGTGGAGAATGAGATCCGGCCGTCTGAAATGGATATGCTCTTTATGGCTCCCTCTATGCTGCCCGTCCCGCAGCTGACAGACGTTCCCTCGAAAGCGCCGCCGGCCGCGCATGAAGAGGCTATCATGAGGCTGTTGTTGCCCAGTACGATTTCCCCGTTTGTGCCTATGTCGACAAGGAGTCCGATCTCTTTTTTCCTGTACATGCCGCAGGCGAGTATGCCGGCAACGGTGTCTCCCCCGACATGGCCCCCTATGAGGGGCACGCCGTAAACCTCCCCTTTGTCGTTCATATCCAGGCCCAGGCTGGAGGGTTTCGATATTACCGCTTCCTTGTGAAGGGGTTCGTAAGGCATGACCCCGAGGGAAGAGACGTCTATCCCGAAGAAGATGTTCCTCATCACGGGATTGCCCGCGCCCACAAGGTGGTAAATGCATTCCCCGATATCCCTGCCCATTTTCCCGGAGAAGAGTTTGATCGAATCGTTCACGATCTCCGCAAGGAGTCCGCGGAGCCTTGACAACCGCTCCATTTTTTCTTCCTGGCCGAAATACCTGCCATTTTTCCTGTCGGAGGAAGTGAACTCTATCCGGGAAACAACGTCGTTGCCGTAGGATATCTGCGGATTGGTCCGGGCGGAGGTGTCGAGGATCTGCCCGTCTTCAAGGTTGACAAGTTCGAGAACCAGCGTGGTGGTTCCAAGGTCGGCGGCAATGCCGTAGATTGCCCCCCTGTAGTCGTCCACCGGTACATCTTCCCTGAAAACCATGTCCTTATCTCTATGGAAAAGAGGCAGGAGTTCCACCTGCCTGCCTGCGCCTTTTCCCAGGATCTCGTATTCTCCGAAATGCCGGATGAAAACGGTAATGTCGGAAAGGTCCCTTTCAATCCTTGCCTTGCAGGCGAGCCTCTCTCCCCGGCGGGGCAGTAATTCTTTCTCCTCCGGTGAGGGAAGGCTGAGGTTTTCTTCCCCTCTTTCAACCCTGACGGCGCATTTGCCGCATTTCCCTACACCCCCGCATTCGGCGTGGATCCCGGCTCCCGAGACCTGTGCGGCTTCGAGAATGGTCATCCCCTTTTGGATTTCGATTCCTTTCCTGCCCCTTCTGAACTGGGGGAAGTATATCTTTCCCATCTTTTCTGTTCCTTCAAGGTTTCTGCCCCTGGGCCCCAGAGGCGGTTTTCTTAAACGGGCTGCCTTCCTCCTTCTTTTCATACGATGCAGTATTGATCATGCATAACGCTTTTCCATTCCTATTGACAGAGTATAATCTTATATCTTACAATTCTTCAAGTCAAAATAAGTTCCATCTTACCTCATCTTTTAGGATGAGCCCTGTGGAAGATGAAGACGTTTTCCTGAAAGGCAAGGGAGAAAAATGTTTATAGACATACATGTTCACGCTTCGAGGTATCCCAATTATTTCCCCGCGGGCAAGCCCATGTTTCCGCAGGCGGAAGACCTGATAAAAAGGTATGACAGCATAGGGGTGGAAAAGGCGGTGATACTGCCCGAGGTAAACCCTGAAGCGTCATATTTTATGCAGTCGGTAGAGGACGTTCTGAGTATATGCGGGCAATATCCTGACAGGTTCGTCCCTTTCTGCAACGTTGACCCGAGGGCCGTCAGCAACTCTCCGGACGCCCCTCTCGACGAGCTTATTCTATATTACAAGGAGAAGGGGTGCAAGGGAATCGGCGAGGTTTCTCCCAATCTCCCTTTCCTGGATCCAAAATGCCAGAACCTTTTTAAGCATGCCGAGAAAGCCGGGATGCCCATCATTTTCCATCTTTCTTCCACGATGGGTTACACTTACGGCCTATACGACGATCCGGGTCTTCCCCAGCTTGAGATCGTGCTGAACAAGTTTCCCGGGCTCAACTTCCTGGGACATTCGGCGGTCTTCTGGTCCGAGATGGCGGAGCTGGAAACGCCATGGGACAGGGCGCTCTATCCCACGACACCTGTTAAGAAAGAAGGGGTCCTCCCCAAGCTTTTCAGGAGGTACAAGAACCTCATGGGCGACCTGTCCGCCGGAAGCGGCTATTACGCCCTGGCAAGGGATCCCGAATATGCCGTTCATTTCCTCGAAGAATTCCAGGACAGGCTTTATTTCGGGACCGATATATGCCGGATGAATACATCTACTCCGCTTGTGGATTTTATTCTAAAACTGAGAAACGGGAAAAAGATAACAGAGAACGTATTCCAGAAGATCGCCCGTGAAAACGCCGTAAAATTGCTGGGGCTGCAATAAGCCTCTTATAGAGCATAACCTGTTAAAAGGAAACGTCAAATGCCTGGAACGAATGGATGTAAAGTTGGATCTGCCCAGATTGATATCACTCCGCCTTTGGGAACGGAGCTGGCGGGATATTTTCACAAGCGTATTGCAAAGGAGATCAAGAGCCGGCTTTACACCAGGGCCCTCGTCGTGGAAAGCGGCGGCAGGACCGTGGCGATGGTTGCAAACGACCTGTGCGGAATGCCCGTTCAGGTTTCCGTGCTGGTAAAGGAGAAGATAGCCGCTTCATGCGGACTGCCTCCGGAAGCGGTCATGCTTTCAGCCACCCATACCCATACGGCTCCCGTTCTTTCTTCAAATCCCGGGTCTCCCCTTACTCCTGATCCCGATTACGTGGCAAAACTGGTAGAACAGATGTCCGATGTTGTTTTGAAGGCCTGCCGTTGCCTCGAAGAATCATCAATATATTACGGCAGGACAGAAGCGGAAGGATTTTCCATAAACAAATTATGCCGTCTCAAGAGCGGCAAAGAGGTATATGACCTGAAGCCCATGAAGGGTGGAAGCGACGGCAGGATAGGATTTGCCCACTCCCTCGACAATTCCGTGCAGGTTTTCTGCGTAAGGGATGCCTCTCATAACGTAAAGACTTTCGCCGTAAATTACGCCTGCCATCCCAACAGCGGGCCCGAGATCATCTGGGCCGAATGGCCCGGGGATGTAGCGGCCACGATATCAGCGGTTTACGGGAAGGATGTCCCATGCCTTTTCCTGCAGGGTACAGCCGGAGACGTTGACTGCCTGCCCGGACTTCCGCACGAGCAGATCGGCAGGGGCATCGCCGGAGCTGCCATTATGGCCGCGGAGAGAGCCGTTGAACCCATGAAATCATCTCCAGTGGATTACAGGCTCAGGAACGTGAAATTTCCCCGGCTTGTCAAGACTCCCGAGAGCGACAGGTTCATCGTGGAATTAAAGAAGAGGAACGACCTCGGATACCTGGAGAAGGGATTGGTGGATACCTATGATGCGTGGCAGCCGGAACCTGAAGATTCAACGGTGCCCATACAGTGCCTGCGCATCGGGGAGACCGCGCTGGTGGGCCTGCCCGGAGAGATCTTCACCGCCCTGGGGGACGAGATAAAGAGATATTCTCCGGCGGCCAATACCATGGTGGTGGAGCTTTCAAACTCCTCCAGGGGATATTTCCCTCCCATCCAGCAGGCAGGCAGGGGCGGGTACGGCCAGTGGCCTTACAAGTCGAGGCGTTTCATGCCGGAAGCGGCCGTGGTAATGACTGATACCGCGATAGAGATGCTTTGGGAGATGTGGGACTGCAGGCCATAAAAGGGCTATCTGTTGACAGGAGGAAAGCTTTTTGTTATAATCTTTAACATTATGGGAAGAAAAAAACAAGGAAACGGCAGGAATTCAAACCCAAAGTACCTGGAAACTAAAGTGTACGGCGGACAGAGCGTTACGGCCGGAAGCATCATCGTAAGGCAGAGAGGAAGCAGGATCAAGCCGGGAAGCGGGGCTGACATAGGCAGGGATTATACCATTTACAGCCTTGTTGACGGCATCGTCGAGTTTTCTGAAAGAAAGGGCAGCAAGATAGTCAATATCGTGCCTCTTCCTAAATGACAAGACTCTCTATCGGTATTCAATCCCCTTGCGACATTAAAAAGCTTTCGGTTTTTCAGAGAAGGGAATTATTCTCCCCTTCGGAGACGTCTTGCTGCAAAAACGTCGTCACCCTTGCCGGCAACCTTGCCGCGAAGAAGGCGTTCTTAAGTTGCCTTGACATCAAGAACGGCCAGGCCGTCCCATTTTATCCCCTCGTAGAAGTCAAACGCTCTCCAGTCAACAGGCCATTCATAGAAATCAGGGATTCTTTCCTCCGGGAAAAAATCAGGGACCGGAGCATATCTCTTTCCATCTCTCACACCAGGGATATTGCGGTGGCCGTCTGCATCATATATAATAAGTAAGAAAGGCTGAAAATTGCCAGGGGAGTAAAGGCATCCTTATTTCCATTTTCCCCGGAGGGAAAAATGTTAATGCCCGGAAGAAAGAGGGATAGTCACAAGGGGGATTACGGACACCTGATGGTCATTGGCGGAAGCCCTGGGCTGACAGGGGCCGTGTGCCTTGCCTCAATGTCCGCGCTCCGGTGCGGGTGCGGTCTTGTCACGGCCGCCATCCCCAAAAGCCTGAACGGGATAATAGAGGCAAAGCTGACCGAGGCCATGAGTTTGCCCCTTCCCGAAACAGAAAGGGGCACTTTTTCACCCTCGGGAGCCGATGCCTGCCTTGGCTACATAGAGAAAAGGATAGATGCCATCGTGATAGGTCCGGGCATTTCCACGGATTGTGAGACCGCCATTTTCGCCAGGAGAATCATATCTGAATCCGGCAGGCCGTTAGTCATAGATGCCGATGCCATAAGAATAATTTCTGGAGATGGGGAGATCCTGAGGAATCTTGTCCGGGGCAGCATCCTTACCCCCCATCCAGGGGAGATGTCCTGCCTCACGGGAGAAAAGATATCTGAAATAGAAGCCGACAGGGAAGGGAAGGCAAGTTTTTTTGCAGGGAGAAATAAAACGGTTCTTCTCCTGAAAGGCCACCGCACGGTAATCACCGACGGGAAGGAAACTTCCATCAACCTTACGGGAAATCCGGGCATGGCTACCGCCGGAAGCGGCGACGTCCTTGCCGGAATGATAGGCGGCCTGCTGGTCAGGGGATTCGGATGTTACGAGGCGGCAAGGAGAGGTGCCTACATCCACGGGCTTGCGGGTGACCTGGCTGCCCGTGAAAAGGGAGAAGAGTCCCTGGTGGCTTCCGACATAATGGAAAAGATCCCCGAAGTATTGATGCGCATGAAGGCCGGACGCAGGAGAAGGTCCCTCTGAAAGGATCATTCAGGATTCGGCCTGTTCTTATCGTCCGGTTAATGGTAAAATGTAAGGGAAAATATGATAAGCGTCATTATTGCCGGAGCGGGCAGCGGCAAAAGGTTCGGGAACAGGCCCAAGGCTTTTTTCAGGCTTGGCGGCAGGGAGTTGATATATTATTCTGTAGAAAACTTCTGCCCTGTGGCCGACGAGATGGTAGCGGTGCTTCCCGCCGGATGCGAAAAGGAATGGGAGGCGAAGCTCGGGGTTACATGTCCGGGGATCAGGGTGGCCGCCGGAGGCAGTCACCGGCAGGATTCAGTTAGTAACGGCCTGGAAATGCTCTCTGACGGGGAAGGGATAGTCCTCGTGCACGATGTGGCGAGGCCTTTTTTGAGCTCTGCCCTTCTGGAGAGGATAATATCGGCGGCTGAAAAATACGGGGCCTGCGTGCCCTGCACGGCCCTGAGCGACACTGTCAAGGAGGCTGAAGGCCCTTTTGTCGGGAGGACTCTTGACAGGAGCAGGCTTTTCCAGGTCCAGACGCCCCAGGCATTCAGGAAGGATATCCTCAGGAACGCTTACCGGCAGGCATGCGTAAGCGGTTTTTACGGAAGCGACGATTCTATCCTGGTGGAAAGGACGGACACCAGGGTTTACCTGGTTGAAGGTGAAAGGGAAAACATCAAAATAACTTACCCTGACGATCTTCAGCTTGCAAACATAATCCTTGAAAAATGGAAAAAGGCGGAATAACTTATCCGGAAGGATTTCTCGCGGCAGGCATGTGCGCCGGCATAAAGAAAAAGAAAGAGCACGATCTTTCTCTTCTTCTGTCAAGCGTCCCTTGCGTTGCGGCGGCCACTTTCACCACCAACAGATTCAAGTCCTACAGCCTGCTGTGGAGCCGGAAAAACATCAAAAATCCCATAAGGGCGGTCCTGGTGAACAGCGGCAACGCAAATACATGCAACGGCCAGGAAAGCCGCAGGAACACAGATCTCCTCATGGGCAGGCTGGCAGGGCTGCTTAAGGCAGAAAAAAAAGAGCTCCTCTTTGCATCCACGGGAACCATAGGCAAAAAACTCCCCTTCCAGGTTATTTCGGATGCCCTCCCCGAGCTCATGGGGCGGCTTGGCGCAGCAAACCACCAGGAGGCTGCAAGAGGTATCATGACAACCGACCTTGCCATGAAGGAATTTCATTCGGGCACGGGCATAAAGGGCAGGAAGAAAGAGGTTGTCATGGGGGCGATGGCAAAAGGTTCGGGCATGATTAATCCGTGCATGGCGACGATGCTGGCCTTCATAACCACTGATGCGGTCATAGGCAGGGAGGACCTGCAGGAAGCCTTGTCCGGGGCCGTTGAGGATTCTTTCAACATGATAACCGTCGATAATGACATGAGCACAAACGACATGGTCGTATGTCTTGCCAACGGGCAGGCAGGAAATCCTGCGATACGCAAGGGAAGCAGTGACTACTCTCTTTTTGCATCCTGCCTTAAGGATGTCTGCCGCCAGCTTGCAGTAAAGATCGCTTCCGACGGCGAAGGGGCCACCAAGCTCATCGAGGTCAGGGTGAAGGGAGCCTGGTCGTCCGGGGACGCCAGGAGGATTGCCAGGAAGATAGCCGGTTCGAACCTCTTCAAGTCAGCGGTTTACGGGTGCATGGCCAACTGGGGCAGGATACTTTCTTCCGCTGGCTCTGTGCGCGCCAGGATGGATACTTCGAGGACGGAGGTTTCGATATGCGGGATAAAGGTTTTCAACGGAAATCCTCTCGATTACAATGAGCCGGAACTCGTTTCCCTGATGGCCGGCAGCAGGATAGAAGTGTGTGTTGACGTAAAGAAAGGAAACTTTGAAGCCACCGGGTGGGGTTGCGACCTCACCGAGCAGTACGTCAAGATAAACAAGGAGTGACAATTGATATCTGACATGAAGAGGTTTTACCTCTTTTTTACCGGGGATCCCGGGAGTCTTCTCGCCAGTCTGCAGAAGGAGTCTATCGTCGAGATAGACCGTTTCCCCGAAGATTTCGGATTCCTGTCCGGGCCGGAAGGGGCTCCGGACCTTGAAAATAAAATAGGACAGGTCCGGTACCTCGCGGATCTTCTCAGGGAAACGGAAGGCAAAGCATTTTCAGGCAGGATGGTTATAACCGAGGAAGAAGATAGGGATATTGTCAGAAGCTTTCCCCTGCAGGAGCTTTACTCCAGGTTTTCCAGTATCTCCGGCGAGAGAGACCGAAGGGCCAGGATCTGCGAAAGGATCCGCGGATTGAAGGCTGAACTGGATGCCGCCATATCCATGGATTTTTCTCCCCTGGATCTGTACGGGATGAGAAATTTCGGTTTCTGCCTCTTCGGGCTCGATAAGAAATCGGGATATTCCCCTTCGGAAATAGCCGGGTTCAAGGCTGAAAAAACAGGGGAAACGAGGAAGAGCATTTTCATGCTTGTAGTATTCCACAAGGATTCCAGGGAGAAGGTTTTTTCGGAGATAGAGAGGATAAAAGGCACGCCGGTTACATTGAGAAAATGGAACGTTAAACCTTCCGTGGCCATGGAAAGGCTTGACGCTCTGCTCGTGAAAAACGAGGATGCGAAGAGAAAGAAGGAAGACGAGTTGAAGGAGCTGGGCAAATACAGGAACGCCCTTTTTGTTTACCATGACCACCTGGAAAGCCTTTCAGCCTTTTATGGGGCGATGAATAAATTCGGCAGAATGAAGTTTTCCGGTGGTTTCGCAGGATGGGTCAGGGATAAAGACATTCAGAGATTAATCTCCTTCGTAAACGAATTTATGCCGGAGGCGTATCTCCACCTTGAAGAACCTGAAGCCGGCACGGATATCCCCATAGCTCTTGAAAACTCTGTTGCCATAGAGCCCTTCGAGGTGGTCACCGACCTTTACGGCAGGCCCGTTTACAAGAATATGGATCCCACCGGGCCGCTCTCCCTCTTCTTTATAGTATCTTTCGCTTTCTGCATAACAGATGCGGCTTACGGAGCCATACTTGCAATCATGGCCCTGATCTTTATGAAGAAGTTTCGTTTTATGCCTTCGGTGGTCAAATTCATGAAGCTTCTCCTTTACGGGGGGATTGCCACTGTGGCCATGGGAATTATTACGGGAAGCTGGTTTGGAGACCTCCTTTCAAGGCTTCCAGGCCAATGGGCGGCAGTAAAGTTTTTGAAGTCACTTATTATCCTTGATCCGCTCGGAGGCGGGAATAATACGTTCATCTTTCTCGGATGGGCTCTCCTGATAGGCTACGTGCAGATCGTGTGGGGATTGACGCTTAACGTCTACAATTACGTGAAATCATACGGATTGAAAAAATCATGGGAAGCGGTCTCGCTTCTTGCCATACAGCTTCTTGTGGGAGTCATGATAGCGGTTATCTACCTGAAGCAGAGATTCTCCCTGCCTGCCTGTGCCGTCGTTGTCCCGGTTCTTCTTCTCGCCGTATCTTTCGGCGTGCTGATGGTATTAAAGGCGCGCGAGCAGAAGGGTATTGCCATGAAGCTCTTCTGGGCGTTTTACGGGGCATACAATGTCGTGGCGGGAAACCTCCTTGGAGATGTCCTCAGCTACAGCCGGCTTTTCGGGCTCGGCCTGACAACCGCGGTTCTCGGACTGGTGGTAAACGAGATGGTTTTCATGTCGAGTGGAATACCCGTGGCAGGATACATCCTTGCCGCTATCCTTTTCATTGGCGGCCACATTGGCAACCTGATGATAAATCTCATGGGAAGCTATGTGCATACAAGCAGGCTCCAGTACCTCGAGTTTTTCACGAAGTTTTTTGAATCCGGGGGCAGGCCTTTCAAGCCTTTTTCCAGGGAGGCGAGGTATACCTGGATAGTGAAGAACAAGTAGAAAAAAAGTTGTCTCCATGGTTGATATGAGGTATAATCTTATTGTATATATTCTTACGAGATGCCATGAAATATCCTGTGTGTTTGACAACAAAGGAGGTGCGGCATGGGAAGAACGGGTATGATGGGCCAGTATCCTGATATGGCTGCCAGGTTCTGGAACGGGCTGTCGAGCCTGGTCGGGGCTGTCCTGATATTTGCTATAGGTTGGATCATAGCTAAGTTCATAAGAGTTTTGCTAACCAAGTTTTTCAAGATCATCAGTATAGATGATTTTTCAGAAAGCTCCGGTCTCAAGGCGTTTCTTGAAAAGGGAAACATAGAGAAGGAAGTATCCGACCTTCTGGGGCTGGCAATATACTGGATAATCATGCTGGCGGTTGTTTTCTTCTCCGTGGAATTTGCGGGAGTGGCAATTCCGCCTGAGGCCATAAACGGGGTCCTTGGGTTTATTCCCAATCTGATACTCGGGTTGCTTGTATTCGTGTTTTCCATATTCCTTGGAAGCTTTTTTGCAGGCATAGTGAAGACTACTGCCGGAAACAGCGGCATATCCAGGGCAGAGCTTCTCGGCAAGATCACACAGACGGCCATAGTGGTCTTTGGAGTGGTCATTGCGCTTCAGCAGATAAATATAGCAGGCGAGTTTATCGCCAACGTTTTCATAATAATTCTTGCGGCCTTCTGCTTTGGAGCCGCCCTTGCATTCGCTCTGGGCGCCAAGGATATCGTCAAGAAATACCTTGAGGATTTTCTCGAAAAGAAGCCGGAAGATAAGAAGTAGACGCCTTGGCGTGGAGTTGCTTTCGTAAAGGGCGCATAGCTCAAGGGCAGAGCACTGTGCTGATAACGCAGGGGTTCGTGGTTCGAATCCACGTGCGCCCATTAAAGTTTGGCAAACCAGAGTTGATCGGGCATGACAGGTTGCAGCTTCGAACCACGAAGGGGGAAGCTCCCCCTCCTAAGGAGCTTTAAAGCGACGGGTTGGTGGTTCGAATCCACGTGCGCCCATTAAAAATGTGGCAAGCCGGGGTGAATCTTTTTTGAAGACAGGGTAACTTGTCAGGGCACTTTGGTTAGAAATCATTTCGTAACAACTTATCTTTAAACCCCATGGGTCTTTAATTTCTTTCCTCTTTCAGGAAACTTCAAATGGAAAATATCAAGGGAACCGAAAAGAAAAAAAACGCATTTACCAGGCATATCCAGTTTATTCTTCTCCTTTACCTGGCAGGCATATGTATTCTTTACCTGGTATACCTTTTTTCCCCGAAGTATTACAGGGTTTCTGTCAGCATTGTAAGGCCTTCCGAAAAGCCTCTTTCAAAAACAGAATCAGCCGATAAGCCGGATTCGAAGGAAGCCGCTGATGACCCTGACCTTCTTCTTTCCATCCTCAAAAGCAGGAAGATGCAGGAAGATATTATCAGCCGTTTCAATCTCCTGAAAGCATACAGGACCAAAGACATGGATACCGCGGTTTCGATCCTTGCAAAAAGAACCCGGATAGACGGCAGGAAGAAGCATGTGATTGAACTTGTTTTCATGGATACCGATCCCGGCAGGGCTTCACTTATAACCGGTTATTATGTTGAGAACCTCAATTCCATCATGAAGAGCATGGCTGCCGTCAATCCTTCCAGCCTGGAACAGGAGTGGATAGAAGGCAAACTGTCCGAGATAAGGGAACGCATATCACTTCTTGATGCCAGGATATCCGAACTTCAGAGCCGCTACGATATAGTCGCAGACAGCGACCTTTCCCAGCTGACAAGGATTTCCGGAAGGCTTTCAGAGGATATATACCTTAAAACTCTCGAATTGAAGAAAATGGAATCCTCCGGAAGCGCCGGCCAGGAAGATATCACACGCCTGAAAGGAGAAATCGCCCTTCTCAGGCGAACCCTTTCCGACCTGGCATCTCTCAAGGGACTGCTTTTGCCCCTTCTCAGGGAGCTTTCGGTGCAGGAAGCCCTTTACGGATCCTTTGCAGCCCGGGTAGAAGAGGTCAGGAGGACAGAAGCTGCCTTTACTCCCGTGGCCCAGGTCGTGGATCCGGCAGGCGTTCCGGAAAGGATAACCAGGCCGGATCTCAGGCTGCTGCTGGTTATCAATACCGCGGTTTGCGGGATACTGGCATTCGTAATACTCTTTTTCGATCTCCTGAAACACCTGGGCAGCATATAAAATGGAATTCATAAAGAGGTTATGGGGATACTCGAGGGGCTACAAGTATCTTTTTTTTCTTCTCATACTGTGGATGGTTTTCAACCAGGTAATAAACCTTTCATACCCTCTCTTTACAAGGTACATCATAGATGATGTCATTGTTGAAAAAAATTACAGCATGCTCCACCTGGTATCTTTTGCCATCCTTATTCTCTTCCTCTTCAGAGGGATGGTGGGCGCCCTGGCGGTCGTAAATTCCTACAAGCTTCAGAATGCCATCGTTTTCAGGTTCAGAAATCTTCTCTACCACAGGATACAGAAACTTTCCCTATCCTATTTCGAGAAAGAAAAAAGGGGGCCCATAGTTTCAAGGGTCATGCAGGACGTTATGGACTGCAACCAGATCATAACCACCGGTTTCACGACCATCTTAAGGGCTATTATCACTCTCGTTGCCACATTCCTCATTCTCATCAAGCTTGACTTGAAACTTACACTGATATCAATGATCCCCATGCCTTTCATAGCCGTCCTGATCCACAGATACAAGGAGCGGGCAATCGCGGGTTTCAGG
>JAKPNC010000043.1 GCA_029548585.1 bacterium
CAACGGCGCAACCCCCTTGTATATAGCCTCGATGGAAGGATATACAGAAATCGTCAAGTTGCTGCTGAAGAAAGGCGCGCAGGTGGATGTGAAGGTGACCTACGGCGTAGCTCCCTTGTGGATAGCCTCGCAGGAAGGGCATCGTGAAATCGTCAAGTTGCTGCTGGGAAAAGGCGCACAGGTGGATGTGAAGGATGCCAACGGCGCAACCCCCTTGTATATAGCCTCGCAGGAAGGGCATCGTGAAATCGTCAAGTTGTTGTTGGAGAAGGGCGCTGATGCAAATGCGAAGGATAAAGACGGGAAGACGCCTTTGGATAGAGCCTTATCAGAAGGACATACAGAAATCGTTAAGCTTTTAAGGGAAGCAAACGCAAAGTAAATATGAGGGGGCAGGCACCGTAATACCCGCACCCTCTTAATCTCACGTCGCTCTCAGGATATCCACTCTATTGCCTTCTCGTACATCCCTCAGGCTTATTCGTATGTCCAGTTGATAGCCTCGCTTATATTCTGACATTAAGGTGGTACCCTCAAGGCATACCATACCTGGGTTGAGGGGCATTTCATCTTGAACACCTGCATTACCTTATTATCGGCATTGCCTCCAGGCATGGGAAACCGCAGGAGTTCATACTGCTTGTCTTTATCTACGGACACACCTTCCATTGAGGCTGTAAGCCGCGTAAATCCTTCGTTTCAGGACGGTGCCTGCTTTTATATTTCATTTTACTCCATTTATAGTATTTTTTCGCAGGGTTGTCGGATATCTTTCAGAATATCGTGAATTGATGAAAATGCGGTTGAAATATAGCGAAGGTAAAATTTAATCCTTATTCGTTTCGAGAAAGTTCTTTATTTTTGATGCGGAGAGGTATTTTCAGGTGGTATATACGAGTAGCGAGGGATTTGCAGGGGGAAAACTTGACATTTTCAGGAGGGGGATGTTAAATATGAGTATCGACAGAAAAAGGCTGACGGTAATGATAACAAGTTATTCATGCAAAAAAGGATTCTCAAAAATGCCCTTTTCTCAAAGACAAAAAAGTATAAGTCAAACCATTTCAGAAATAGCGCGTCCATTTTTTAGAATAACCAATGTGCCTTATCCACATGCAACACAATATCCTGTAAATGACGGAAGAAGTAAATCCCCTAAAATTCACAAAGAACTTCAACAGAACTTAGGTCCAGATTTTCCCGAATTGATTTTTGACAAAGAAGTCAGTGACCTTTTTAAAATTGACTGCTGGGATGAAACAGAAAAAACTGCATATGAACTTTACTTAGGGCAGGGACAAGATGAACGGCATGAACGTTTAACCGAGAATGATGGAAAATGTCATATGCAGGCATCCTGCAGTATCAGAGGTGGCGGTTGTGCCCGAACCCCATGAGCTGCACGGGGAAGTCCCCAGGGCGGTTATCGTTCTCAACCGGAAGCAAAAGCAACACGCAGAAAAATTCTTGATTGCTGCTCTAAACACCTTGGAAAACAAGAAATCTCTCGCATCGTGGAGTTCGCAACGGAACTGCCAAAAACACCGACAGGCAAAGTATTGGAACGCCTGTTGAAGTCAGGCAGGAAGCCAGGAATGCCTTACGTTTAATGCACCGGAACAGGAGAACCTAAATGACAAAAGAGGAGAGAGTTTTGAGAATTTTGAAACGGGAGGAGGTAGACTACCTGCCGAGCATGATTACTTTTGCCGACCGTACACGGGACAGGGAGATTACAGAAGCCCTGGGGCTCAAGGATAAGACTTTAGACGAATACCTCGAAAACCACCTGAGCTTCGCTCCTCTTAAATCTGACTACCCCCTCTTTTTCAGGAACGACATAAGACTGATGCGCCAACTCGAAAAGGAAGGTTTTTGCACTGTTGACGAGGAGAACAAGATTGTTTACGACAGCTGGGGAATGGGAATCCGCATCGGTTCAGACGGTTTTTTTGTCTGTTTCAATCCTCTGGCTCAGAAAAACAGCAGGGCTTTCGTGGAAAAGTATATGCCACCGCGCATCCACGACGCCATGATGGCAGACACACTGGCAGAACGGATACGAAAATGGACTCCTCCCGACCCCGTACAGCCGGGCAATTACGACTGGATGCAGAGGGACCTGGAGAGTATGTCGGGTGAACATCTTGTCATACCCTGTGGTTCTTTCGGGATTTATGAACGTTCATACGGAATGATAAGCATCCCCGAACTTCTTGCCGGGATGGCTTCCACTCCCTCGTTGATTGAGGAACTGCTGGATAAGATTACCGACTACAAGGTGGCAGCTGCAAAACATGCGATCACACTGGATAACGTGAAGGTAGGCCACATGGGAGATGATCTCGGGACGCAGACTGGTCCTTTTTTCTCCCTGCCGATGTTCAGGAAGATGCTGAAACCGAGATTCGCAAGGTTGTGGGACGTATTTAAAAGCAACGGCAAATACGTTATCATGCATTCCTGCGGGAATGTAACAACATTCCTCCCTGACCTGATAGAGATAGGACTGGATGTGCTGGAACCGGTTCAGCCCGTGATGGATTTGAAGTACCTTAAAAAAACGTTTGGCAGGGACCTGGTTTTCTGGGGAGGCATAGACACACAGGAACTTCTTCCTTACGCAGCTCCGGAAGAAGTCAAACGCATGGCTTCCGAAACCATCCACACACTGGGAAAAGGTGGAGGATACATAATAGCGCCTGCGCAGGAAGTGATGAAAGACGTTCCGCTGAAAAACGTGGTAGCCCTTCTGGAAACCATCATAGAAGAAAGAAGCAAAGTTGTTCACATGTAAAGAAACAATCCGTAATTACAGCGCACCTTTCAAGGTACGACTGCTGTGTTTATCAACACCACCACCTTGCATCCTCCCTCCATTCCGCCACTGAAACTTAAGCGGACTATCGCACTAATACGTAGGCGGACTAAAGGAAGGATGTCCCTTATCGGATAAGCACTATCCAATGCAAACGGTTACCGTTTTCAGAATATACAGACATAACGACTTTCTTGTGTCTGTCGAATTTCTGATAAATTCTATTCTATGAATCTCGGTTGTCAGAATGCAGGGGGAATCCCGTTAGGAAGATCCGCTATAGAATTTGCAATACAAGGTGAAACTAATTATCATAGCGCACATCTCAATCATGAATTATTGTACATACCAAAAACCCCCCGTTGCCCCATTAATATTATATAAAGGTAAGTCAGTTCCCTGTTGACAGGATAAGGGGTAGAGAGTACAATTCATTGACTGATAAGAATTTTCAGAAAACAGCCGGAGTGGTGAAATGGCAGACGCGCCGGACTCAAAATCCGGTGAGGGCAACCTCATGAGGGTTCGACTCCCTCCTCCGGCACTATTCTATTTATAGAAGAACCCGAATGAGGCCAAAGGGTATGGGAAAAGCATTTTCCCATGTTTTCTTTTTGGGGGGAGGATATTAGGAAGGGGGAAGCTCTCCCTCCTAAAGAGCGAAGCGACTCATGATGGGTTCGACTCCCTCCTCCGGCACTATTCTATTTATAGAAGAACCCGAATGAGGCCAAAGGGTATGGGAAAAGTATTTTCCCATGTT
>JAKPNC010000051.1 GCA_029548585.1 bacterium
CATGGAATACGTGGACGGCTCCAATTTCAAGGAATCCCTGTACGAAAGGAGCAAGCTGCCTCTCGATATCCTCCTGAAGATATGTTACGAGGCAGGCAAGGGACTGGCTTACATACATAAGAACGACATAGTTCACAAGGATGTTAAACCTGACAATATCCTGGTTTCAGGGGATTTCCAGACGGTAAAAATAACCGATTTCGGGATAGCAAAGCTTCCAAAAAGGATATGGCACAAGGATATATTTCCCAAAAGCGGGACGGTAACAAAGTTTGGCATTATCTCATACGTGGCGCCGGAACAGAAAGAAGGCAATGCTGACTTCTGCTCTGACATATACAGTTTCGGCATTACCATTGATGAAGTCATAACTGCAAAGCTGCTCATCGGGAACGAGCCGGAAAAGAACGGGGAAGATTACTTCAAGAGGCTCGACACCCGCAGTTACCGGAAGAAGGTTGGAAGACAGGACATCCTGTGCGAGGATCTCCCCGTTCCTGATACCCTCAAGGATCTTATAAGAAGGGCGACCAGCCGCTTCTGCGGCCAGAGGCACGCGAGCATGGAAGATCTCCTGTCTGAACTTGAAAAATTATTATGAGCAGAAAGGCTGCACTTTTACAGGTATTGTCTCTGCTCGTCTGCCTTTGCGGATGCACGGGACAGGACAGGCATGTATCCGTTCGTGATGCTACCCTCTCTCTTTCCATTTCGGGAGATCCCAAGTCATTCAATCCCATCGTGGCCAAGGAGACAAGCACCACGGCCATAACCGGGTACATTTTCGAAGGACTCGTGCAGACTGACGGGGAAAGCCTTGAGGTAAAGCCATGTCTGGCAACCCGGTGGGAATCAGACGAAAGTGGCAAGGTATGGCGTTTTTTCCTCAGGAAGAACGTTAAGTGGCACGACGGCGAAGAGTTTACCTCCGACGATGTGGTCTTTACCTATAACAGGCTTATATATAACGAACGGATTGCCACAAGCAGCAGGGATGTTCTTTCAATTGACGGAAAGCCCCTCCAGGTTTCAAGGTTGGATGACTACACGGTTGAATTCAGGCTTCCTGAAAGGTTTGCGCCTTTCCTGAGGCTCATGGGCCACGAGATACTCCCGGAGCACAGGCTTTCGGGAACGGTTGACAAGGGGACATTCGGAAGTTCATGGGGAGTCAACGAAAGCCCCGGGAACATTGTCGGTACGGGCCCGTTCGTTCTCAGGGAGTACAGGCCGGCCGAGTGGGTAATTCTTGACAGGAACAATTCATACTGGAAGGTTGACCAAAAGACGGGCGAGAGGCTTCCCCGTCTTAAAAGGATTGTCTTTTCCATTATCGCCGATACCAACATGGCGCTTCTTAAATTCAGGGCCGGCGAGATAGATGTTTTCTCAGTGAGAGGACAGGATTATCCGCTCCTTAAGCCTTACGAGGAGAAACAGGGATTCACGATTTATCAGCTCGGTCCTTCGCTGGGTTCCGAATTCATTTCCTTCAACCAGAGCCTGGGGGCCGGTATAAAGGGATACAGGAGGGAGTGGTTCAGAAATAAGAATTTCAGGAAAGCTGTGGCCCATGCCATCGACAAGGAAGCCATCGTCAGGAACGTTTATGGCGGTTTTGCCAGCAGGCAGGACGGTCCCATGAACGTATCCTGCGGTTTTTTCAATAACCCGGATGTGGAAAAGTATGACTATGACCTTGAAAGGGCAAAAAAACTTCTTCAATCTGAGGGATTCAGGCTGCGGGACTCGTTCCTTTACGACGCCATGGGAAATCCGGTGGAGTTCAGTATCATTACCAACAGCAACAATTTTGAAAGGATACAGATAGGCAACATAATACAGGATGATCTTAAAAAAACGGGGATGAAGGTTAACCTTCTGCCGGTGGAGTTCAATACCCTTGTTACCAGGCTTACATCGACCATGGACTGGGAGTGCGTGATAATAGGGCTTACGGGTGGTATCGAGCCGCACAACGGGAAAAACGTATGGCATAGCAGGGGACAGCTTCACGTTTGGAACAATTCCCCGGAATCAAGGGAAGCATGGGAGAAGAAGGTTGACAGGATCTTTGAAGAAGGCGCCAAGACGACGGTTGAAAAGAGGCGTAAGAAGTTGTATGATGAATGGCAGGAAATAGCCAGCGATCAGCTGCCCCTCATATATACGGTCAGCCCCTTTTCAATGGTGGCGGTCAATGACAGGGTGGTGAATATCAGGCCGAGCGTGTACGGCGGGGCCCTTCACAATATTGAGGAGTTAAGCGTCGGGCCGGCCAGCAGCCCTGGCGGTCATTAAGGAAGAAGAATGCAGATAATGGAATCTTACAGGATAAGATGCCGTTACCGGAAGACAGGAGATGCAAGGTTTATATCCGGGAGAAACATCCAGAAGATTTTCGAGAGGATCCTCAGGAGAGCCGATGTTCCTCTCAGGTTTACGGAAGGCTTTTCTCCCCATCCCAGGATGAGCTTCGGGGCGCCGCTGCCGGTAAACGTCACAGGGACTAACGAGTATTTCGATTTTTATGCAACCGAAAAATTTGACCCGGATATTCTCTCGGCGAGGATGAACTCGTTTTCCCCGGAAGGCATCATATTCAGAAGCGTTAAGTTTCAGGTGGAGGAACCTGGCCGGCCTGGCGGATCTGACATTTTTGCGGTTTACCAGATAAGACATAAAAGCCTTGACAGGAGTCTTCTCGAGTCGTTTGGCAGAATTGAGGATGCCGGACCGGGCCATGCGGACATTCTTGTGAGGGTGAACAACTTCAGCCATAAAGCCATGTTGTCACTCTTGTGCGAGGGAAAGATTACCTGCATAAACAGGGAGATCCTTGACATGGATACGGGGGAATATGAAAGACACATACAAGATATTGATAAATAACGAGAATTTTTTAAAGAGGGTGGCCATAGTTTCGGAGAATGATATCGAGTACCTCTTTATAAGCAGGCCGGATCTGTTTACCGGGGTGGGTAACATATACAAGGGGCGTATCGAGAAGATCATTCATGGTCTTAATGCAGCATTCATAAATATCGGGGGGCCGCGAAACGGATTTCTTCCGTTTGAGAAGGAAGAATGCCTTTACATGGAGGGCGAGGTGGATACAAAGCCCGATAACCCGGTTCCGCGGCAACACAGTGTTGGCGACGAGATCCTTGTACAGATTTCAAAGCCGATGACAGAAGAAAAGGGGATGAAGCTTACCACCCAGATATCGATTCCGGGAAGGTTTATCGTTATACTGCCCCAGTCTTCTCTCAGGACCATATCGAAGAAGATAACCGACAGGGCGGAAAGGGAAAGGCTGCTCAAGGTGGTTTCGGGAAGGATAACGGAGAATACCGGCTTCATTATCAGGACTGCCGCCGAGGGACAGAAGGAGAAATTCCTTGCCAGGGAAATAAAGGTCCTCCTTAACTCATGGAGCAAGATAAAGAGGTATGCAAAGGTCAAGAAAGCCCCGGCGATGATGTGGGAAGACCTCCCGGTCTATACCAAGATAATAAGGGACTTTGCCAACAAGGATTACACGGAAATAGTCGTAGACGATACCAGGATGTACAGGGAAGTCAGGAGGTACGTAAGCGTTTTCCTGCCGGAACTTCACGGGAAGGTAAAGTTCTACAATGAGAAGACGCCTATTTTTATTAAATACGGGATAGAAAAGAAGATAGAAAATTCCCTTTCTTACAAGGTATTCCTGCCTTCCGGTGGGTATCTCATCATAGAAGAGGGAGAGACTCTCAATGCAATAGATGTCAATACCGGGAGCAGTGAAAGGAACAATTTCAGGGCGACCATATTCAATACCAACCTTGAAGCGGCGCGGGAGATACCAAGGCAGATAAGGGTAAGAAACCTCTCGGGCCTTATAATAATTGATTTCATTGACATGCGGCAGGAGAGACAGAGAAAGAAGGTATTCAGCGAATTTAATGCAAACCTGGAGATAGACAAGGCCCAGATAAACATCCTTTCCATATCAAAGCTCGGCCTGGTCGAGATGAGCAGGGAGAAGACCGAGTTCCGCCTTTCTGACGTTTTCATGGACAAATGCCAGCATTGCAAGGGAAACGGCGCGGTCAAGAACATATATGTTGATGCAATATCCCTGAAAAGCGTCATCGTGTCCCACCTTTCGAAGAATCCGCAGAGAAGGTTCAATGTAGAGGTGCCCAGGCAGCTATTCGGTTTTTTGAACGAAACAAGGTATCTCGAGATATACGTAAGGAACAAGAACATTTTGCTCAAGGAAAACCTCATGCTTGAGGAAGGACAGTACAAAATCTACTGAAAGGCGGTGTTTCTTAAAATGGCAAAAAAGTTTAGCGTTGAAGATATTGAAGGTTACCAGCAGGTTGTAACCCCTGAAAATTCGGATCTTGGCAAGATAAATTTCTCGGTTCTTAGAAAAGGGGAAAAGAGTGAATATAAAGGCATGACGGACGGAAACGAAACCGTTTTCGTTCTTACGGAAGGAAGGATGCGCTTCTTTACCGGAAGCCAGCTGACCGCGGAAATGTCGAGAAGAAACGTTTTCTCCGAGCCTCCTACTGCCGTTTACCTGCCTCCGTACACGAGCTACTCGATAGAATTTATAGATAAAACGGAGGTTTGCCTTGCAAGCTGCAAGGCCAGGGGATTGCAAAAAGCCCGGCTTATAGAATCCAGCGACATGACATTTTCCAGAAAAGGAGAGGACGGGTATTTCAGGAATCTGACAGAGATCATGAACCAGGATTTTCCATCGGAGAAGATTATCGTGGGTGAAACGATAAGCGATCCCGGAAGCTGGGTGAGTTATCCACCCCACAAGCACGATACCGACAACCATCCTGAAGAGGTCTCAATGGAGGAACTCTATTTTTTCAAGGTGAATCCCAGGACCGGCTTCGGGATGATGCGTGTTTTCTCGGATACCGGGGACGATGTCTTCGTTGTCAGGAACAACGCTCTGGTGACCATTCCGGGGGGATATCATCCGATATCCGTCGCTCCGGGCCACCAGGTATATTACCTGTGGATAATGGCCGGAGAGAACAAAAAGTTGGTTCCTTACATCCATCCCGATTTCCGTTTCGTTGGGAAATAAAGGACATGAGGCCATTGCTTTTGAAGATGTTTAAAATCTTTTTTTCCGGAGGATTTGATGAGAGCGTCTGAAAAGATGTCTGCATGCGGACCGGGCGACAAGGCGCTTGCCCGGCTTCTTGGGCTTTACGTTTCAAGCTATGGGGACGGGGAAGTCAGGGTTTTCAGGGTGCCCGCGCGCATGAATATACTGGGTACTCACATCGATCACAGGGGAGGATACCTCAATTACCTGACCATAGACAAGGAACTTCTATGTGTCGCCGGCAAGCGGAGCGACAGGCTGGTCAGGTTCTGCAACCTCGAAAAAATTTACGGCAGAGGCGAGTTCAATATCGACAGTGAAAGGCCAGGGCCCGGAGTGGAATGGCATGATTTCATAAGATCCGCCCGAATTATTCCAGGAGAATGGAGCAATTATCTCAAGGCCTCCGTCCTTTACCTTGAAAAGAGGTTCGAAGAGAAAAAAGCAAAAGGCGTCAACCTTGCATTCTACGGCGAGATACCTGTCGGATCAGGAATGAGCTCTTCCTCAGCCATCGTTGTCGGTTCATCCGTCG
>JAKPNC010000097.1 GCA_029548585.1 bacterium
ATGGCCCTCGGCGAATGGCGCAATAGCAAGGATATTACCGGGCTTTGCCGGTTTACGAGAGAACTCGGGCTGGAAGCTGTTGACTGGCTTACCACGTACGGAACGCCGCCCGCAGAAGTAAAGAAGATATGCGATGACCACGGGCTGAAAATTGCGTGCTACACATTCGGCGCAGATATAAATTTTCCGGATGCGAAATCGAGGCAGCCCGGGATAGATAAGATCAAGGAAGGGATCGAAACCGCCCTGATGCTGGGAACTGACAAGATAATGCTTCCCATTTCAGGTAAGGAAGGGCAATCAAGGCAGGAGAGCAGGAGAAACTGCATTGAAGGGCTTAAGGATGCCGTCCTGGCCGGAAATAGGTGCGGAGTTACTGTTACGGTGGAACATTTTCCCAACAGGCTGGCCCCCTTCATCATATCATCCGACATGAGCGAGGCAATAAGGGAGGTCCCCGGACTGAAAGTAACTTACGATCCGGGAAACGCCCTCACTGGAGGGGAAGACCCCGTTCAGGCTTACCTCAATTCAAAAGATGATATCGTCTTTGCCCATTTCAAGGATTTCAGTTTATCTGATCCTGAAAACTCAAGGCTGCAGGGGGCTGACGGAAAATATTACATCTCATCTCTCGTGGGAGAAGGACTTATCGATTACCCTGCAATCGTAAAGGCCATGACCGAAAATAACTACAAGGGCTACATCAATTTCGAATATGAAGGCAAGAAATTCACGCCTGAAGAAGCAATGGTCAGGGGACTGCCATATCTCAAGAAACTTTTTGAAGAAGCCGAAAACGGATAAAGAAAAAACCATAATCAAAGGAGGAATCATGTCAGCAAACAAGAATAGTAAGCTTGCACTTCTGGGAGGAAAAAAAGCGATCCCTGACGGAACCATCAAGAGATGGCCGCCGGTGGGAGAAATAGACAGGAAATACGTTCTCAAGGCACTGGAAGGACCCAGTTACACTTATGGGCCCAACTGCATAGCCCTCGAAAAAGAGTTCGCTGCGTGGAACGGTAACAAGTACGCAATACTGACCAACAGCGGCACGGCCGCCCTTCACATGGCGGTTGCGGCGTGCGGATGCGGCACGGGAGACGAGGTTATAGTTCCTGCGTACTCATGGACTTCAAGCGTCACATGCATACTCCACCACAACGCCATCCCTGTCTTTGTGGATATAGACTATGACACCATGAACATAGATCCTGCCAAGATTGAGGCCGCCATAACACCCAAGACAAAGGCCATACTCGTTGTCCACCTGCACGGACTCGCCGTGAACATGGAGAAGGTCCGAAAGGTGGCAAGAAAGCATAACCTCAAAATCATTGAAGATGCATGCCAGTCTCACGGAGCCACGTTCAAGGACAAGAAGGTCGGCCTCTGGGGCGATTGCGCCGCGTTCAGCCTGAACCACAACAAGTGCCTGACCGCTGGAGAAGGAGGCATATTTGTGACAGACAACGAGGAAATCCTTAACTCGGCAAAGATGCTCTGGTCGTTCGGAGAAACCCGTAAGCCGAACGAAAGCAGGGATTACCACGCATATGCGCTCGGCTGGATGTACAGGAGCTGCGAACTTGTTGCATCCTTCGGCAGGGCACAGCTGACAAAACTCGACGGTTACCTCAAAACCCAGGAAGAAAATGCCATGGAGTTCATCGAGAACGTAAAGGATATACCCGGGCTGATTCCTCCCATTGTTCCGGCGGGACACAAGCATATATGGTATAACATCACGATGCACATAGACGCGAAAAAGCTCGGTTACAAGGGGAAGGATACAGAGCTGAGGGACGGTATCCTGAAAGCGCTCGCGGCGGAAGGTGCCCAGTGCAACATCTGGCAGCATTACATCCTTCCGGCAATGACGGTCTTCCAGGCGCAGAATGCCTACGGCAAGGGCTGCCCGTGGACCTGCCCCAACGCGCAAAAGGTTGTATACAACCCGCTGGATTACCCTGTCTCGCAGAGGCACTGCGATACCCATTTCGGCATGACCATGCCCTTCCGCGCTCCTAACAGCAGGAAGACGGCAAAGATGATAGCAGGAGCTTTCAAAAAGGTCTTTGAAAACCTTGGCGATCTCGGTCTCTGAAACGGCAGGCTGAAAGTTGGCATTTCCGCGCCGGAACTCAGAATGTCCGGAGAGAACCTTAAGGCGGTCTCTCCCCGAGGAGACGCGACAGGAAGACAGTGTTTCCTGCCGGGAAAATGTCATCACCTTGAAAAAAACGGAACCAGGCAGAATAGGGTTTTGAACCCTATGCCTGGTTCTTCAAGGGAAGAGAGCGCTTTTGCCCTTAAGGTGTTGGATTCACCAGGTTAACGAGGAGCATAAATGAAAATATGTAACTATATAGTGAACGCGGTATATGCCGTAGCCGGCATGGCCGTCGCGTTTTTCTTCATGGCGGCATGGGCCACGAAAATGGACATGGGCGTTGCTGCACAATACGTATCGGAAAGGATCTCGACCTTCGGGTTGATAGGTACGTGCATGATCCTTCTGGGCATCGTGTGGATTGTGAACAGGGTTGACCAGGCTTACAGGGCAAAGGAGGTTTCCTTCGACAATCCAAACGGAAAGATAAAGATATCTCTCAGGGCGATAGAGAATTACATCAATTCCATGCTTATTAAACAGATCAAGGACATACATTCAATAAAGGTGAAGACCGACATATCCTCCAGAGGGCTGAATACAAATATAAACCTTAAGCTTTTTTCCCACTTCAACATCCCGGAACTGTGCACCCAGATACAGGAAGTCACAAAGAATTACCTTCAGGACGCGATAGGGATAGAAAGAGTCGGCAACATAGAGATTTTCATATCCCGCATCAAGAGCAACGGTGATAAGGAAGAAAACGAAAGCCCGGCCGAACCGTCAAAAGAAACTGCCGGGACTGAAGCCGTGGAAAAACCAGAATCGTAAAACCTGCGCATTCCAAGCCCTCCAGGGATAGAAGAGCATCTTTCGGGCCGGGCCCGTCAACCTTCATCAAAAAATATGGACAAAATCCTGAGAATCATAGATGCCAATTTCAACAGGTCGAGAGAAGGACTGCGGGTAATAGAAGATGCCGCAAGGTTTTACTACGACATGTGCCCTGATACCCTGAGGGAGCTGAAGGATATCAGACATGCACTTTCAAAAGCTGTTTCAGGACATTTCGGACTGGCAAAGCTGAAGGCGTCAAGAGATACCGTGACGGACAGGGGCAGGCGCCTGGACACCAGGCGACAGCAGGATGTAGCTTCTACCGTCGAAAAAAATTTTCTCAGGGCGGGAGAAGCCATGAGGGTCATTGAAGAATATTCCAAGACGGTTTCTCCGGGGGCATCAAGGACATTTCATGATCTCAGGTTCAGGATATACTCGGCCGAAAAAGAAGTCATCCGAAGGATATGCGGGAAAAAGATGGTCTTTCCCTTCCTTCAGGTATCACTCTCCTCAGGTGGCAGTCAGAGGGATGTCAGTGCCCGGATAAAAGCAATACTCGGAGGAAAGGCCGACATCATAGAGCTACAGCAGGAAGGAAACGATGACGCGGCCTTCCTTAAAAAAGCGCGCATGATAAGAAAGATGATCCCTCCCGGGGTAATCTACATGGTGAGGAATAGGGCTGACATATGCGCCCTGTGCGGAGCCGACGGCCTCTCGCTGGGAAAACGCGGCATACCTGCCCGGGAAGCCGGCAGGATACTGCCTGGAAAGATATTCTGCCTTCATGCCGAGGGAAAAATTGAAAAGGGAACGGAGAAGGATTTCGACTACGTGGTTTTAACTCCTTCGGGGAACGGCCCAGGGGACTCCATCTTGACAAAAACAGCAGAAAAGATTAAGATACCCTTCGCCGTGGCAAGCGGAAAGGAAGTTAAAGACACCTTCTCATGGCTTCAAAAAGGCGCCGCGGGCATAGTCTTCTTCTGCTCTGAAGAAACGCACAACTCAATGGAACGGTACATAAGGGATATAAAGAGAGGAATGGAAAAACATGGCAAACAAGACAGATAAGGAACAGAAACCGCCGCCTCAGATGAAAAACAGCCTTGCAAGGGGACTGATCTTCTGGGCGCTTGCCGGAATACTGCTGGTAGGACTTGCGCGCCTCTCTGATTTTGAGGGGAAAAGAAAGGAACTGATCTACAGCCAGGTACTGAAGGAAATCCATAACGGAAACATAAAGGATTCACTCGTTATCAAGGATAAGAACATTTACGGACAGCTTTCGGACGGCACAAAGTTCTATACTTACAGCCCGGATGACCCTGAGCTCTTCAGCATACTCAGGGAGTATAACGTGGATTTTAAGGTCGAGCCATCCTCGAACATATGGCTCAACATACTCGTATCAACCATACCGGTTCTCCTCATATTCCTTCTGATATGGTTTTTCATATATCGGCAGGTTTCTTCCGAGGGTTCAAGGGTCATGTCCTTTTCAAAAAGCAGGCCTATCATGCCCGACCAGAAGAATCGAACCACGTTTGAAGACGTCGCCGGATGCAAGGAAGCCAAGGAAGAGCTCCAGGAGATCATACAGTTTCTCAGGGACCCGCGGAAATTCCAGAAGCTCGGGGGCAAGATTCCCAAGGGGGTTCTTCTTATAGGCCCTCCGGGCACGGGCAAGACCCTCCTTGCAAAGGCCGTTGCAGGGGAAGCCAAGGTTCCCTTTTTGAGCATGAGCGGATCAGATTTCGTGGAGATGTTCGTCGGTGTCGGGGCAAGCAGGGTAAGGGACCTTTTCAAGCAGGCCCTCAAGCTGAATCCCTGCATCATCTTCATCGACGAACTGGACGCGGTCGGCAGGCAGCGTTTTGCCGGGGTCGGCGGCGGACACGACGAAAGGGAACAGACCCTCAACCAGCTTCTCGTCCAGATGGACGGCTTCCAGACAGAGACCGGCATAATCGTCATGGCGGCAACAAACAGGCCTGACGTGCTCGATCCCGCACTCGTGAGACCCGGAAGGTTCGACAGGACGATTGTGGTTTCCCTTCCGGACATCAGGGCAAGGGAAGAAATCATCTCCGTCCATGTCAGGAATAAGCCTCTTGAGGATTCGTTTGACAGGAAGGTAATTGCCAGGGCGACCGCCGGGATGTCGGGAGCCAACCTTGAAAACATGGTAAACGAGGCGGCCCTTCTCGCCGCGCGCAAAAACAAGGAAAAGATCGGCATGGACGATTTCGAGGAAGCCAAGGATAAGGTAATGATGGGCGTCGAGAGAAGAAGCCTTGTCATAAGCGAAGAAGAGAAACGCATAATCGCATACCACGAGGCGGGGCATACCCTTGTCCAGAAATTCCTGCCCGATGTCCATCCCGTACACAAGGTAACGATCATACCGAGGGGCCAGGCTCTCGGGACCACTCACATATTCCCTGAAAAAGACAGGTTCATTGAAAGCGACACATATTTCAATAATACCCTCTGCACCCTTCTTTCCGGGAGGAGCGCGGAAAAGATGGTATTCGGAAAGATATTTACAGGCGCAGAAAACGACCTGAAGGTTGCCACGGAGCTGGCCAGGAACATGGTATGCGAATGGGGAATGAGCGAAAAGCTGGGGCCCGTCAGTTACTCCCACGGGGAAGCTGTTTTCCTGGGAAGGGATATGGGCCAGCAGAAGAATTACAGCGAGGAGACGGCCAGGGAGATAGACAGCGAAGTCAGAAATATTCTCGAGAAAGCGGAAAAGAGGGCATACAATCTCCTCCTGGAGCACAGGGATAAACTCGAACTGCTTGCCGATACCCTTCTGAAGAAGGAGACCCTCAAGTCCGAAGAGATAGACGAGATACTTGGAATACCGCCGAAAGGAGCAGATAATGGACATGCAGAAGATAGAAGCGGCAGTCAGGTCGATAATTGAGGCCATAGGGGAGAATCCCGAAAGGAAAGGTATAAAGGAGACGCCCAAAAGGGTCGCCAAGATGTACTGCGAGCTCTTTAAGGGGCTTTCGGAGTCCCCGGATAAGGTGCTCGGGAAAGTCTTTTACGAGGACTTCAACGAGCTGGTGCTTGTCAAGGACATCCCATTTTTTTCAATATGCGAACACCACATGCTTCCGTTTTACGGCAAGGCACACGTGGCATACCTGCCGGACAACAGGAAAGTGGTGGGAATAAGCAAGATAGTGCGCCTGGTGGAGGTCTTCTCCAGGAGGATGCAGCTCCAGGAAAGGATAACCAACCAGGTTGCGGACGCCATGATGAAGATATTGACGCCCCAGGGGACCATGGTAGTCATTGAGGCCGAACACATGTGCATGGGCATGAGGGGGGTTCAGCGGCCGGGGACAAAGATCGTCACATCCGCGATGAGGGGAATCTTCCTCAAGGACTTCAGGACGAGGACGGAAGCCCTCAATCTCATACTTCCTTCCAGGAGCTGAAAGGCAGGGTAAAAACCTGTCATAGGCCGGCAATAGCAGACGCTATGTTTTCACTCAGGGGAAAAAGCCATTCCAGGCCTCTAATGAGAAGGAGGCCGATGACTATAAAAATGCCGTATCTTTCAAGCCTGTCATAGCGGTATCTCAGGTTTCTTGGCATGAAAACGCTCAGGACCCTTGAACCGTCAAGGGGAGGAATTGGCACAAGATTGAAGAAGGCGAGGATAAAGTTTATCGTGCCCGCATAATATAGCACGCCCCTTACCAGCCCATCACCGGCAAACCTCGAAAGAAAAGCAAGCAGGGTACCGAAGATCATGTTGCTCAGCGGGCCGGCAAGGCCCACCTGGAGCATGCCCCTGTTGTAGTCCCTGAAATTGAAAGGGTTTATGGGCACGGGCTTTGCCATCCCTATCACCACGGGGGATTGAAGAATTATCAGCATCACGGGAAGAAAGATGGTGCTTACCGGATCTATGTGGGGGATGGGATTGAAGGTAAGACGGCCCATCCTCTTTGCGGTTTCATCCCCGTTAAGATACGCCGCGTAACCGTGGCAGAATTCATGGAGTATAATAGAGAAAAAAACAACAAAAAGAATTATAACCGTCCCCATTAAAGACATTATCTTGCCCTCCTTTTCATCAGACTGAAACCGAATTCCCTTTTAATAGCCGTCCAGAGGCAGGCAATGCAGAAAACGGTTCCCACCATTATAGCAGAAAAAAGGACCGCCGGCAAAGAAAGCCTGCCAGAAACGAGTTTCAGGTAATACCTGAGAAGAATGAACATGGCAATGGATGCAACCGACACCCTGGCGAAAAACGGGGCCATCTCCTTCACTCTTACCCGAAGATGCCTCTTCCTGAAAAGGCCAAGGAGGATGAAAAAGTTTGCCGTGCCCACGAGAGATGTAGAAAGAGCTATCCCTTCGTGCTTCATGAATGACATCAGGATAAGGTTGAGCAGGAAATTCGCCATGATGCTTGCCACACCGACCTTCACCGGCGTTGAGGTATCCCCGAAGGAGTAGAAAGCCCGCGTAATGAGAGCGCCTCCCCCGTAACCCGCAAGCCCTATTGAATAATAAGCCAGAGGGCCTGCTACCAGCTTCACGGAGTCTCCGCTGAAAAGCCCCCTTGAGAAAAGGAGTGTGACTATTTCCGACCTGAGGGCTATCATTCCAAAGGTAAATGGAACCATGAGCATAACAAGGAGCTTGAAGCCGAACTTAAGATTCTTTTCAAAGCCTGTAAAATCCTTTGAGGAAATATTTTCGGAAAACCAGGGAAGAAGCACGGTGGATATTGAAATGGCAAATATGCCCAGGGGCAGCTGGTATATCCTTGTGCCGTACCAGAGGCTGGATACCGCTCCGTCGAAAAGGGTGCCGGCCATGGAATAATCCAACAAAAGATTAACCGGGCCCACGGCCATTCCTATCACCACAGGGGCAAGGAGTTTTCCCATCTTCCTTACTGCCGGATGTCCGAAATTGAAACTGAGTTTCGGGGTGTATCCCTGCCTGATTGCCGGCACGAGGGTGAATAAGAACTGGCCGAATCCTCCAACCAGCACCCCGATGCAGAGCCCGTATATTCTATCCTCGAGGGAAGTGCCCAAAACAGGCAGGAGAAGAAAGAGAGAGGCTATCCAGAATATGTCGAGTATGACGGGCGAAAATGCCGGGATTAAAAAAGATTTCCGCACGTTGAGAACCCCGATGTTGAGAGCGGTAACGGATATGAAAATCAGATAGGGAAAGGTAAACCTCAGGAGGGTCCAGACCCATGCCCACTTGCCCGATTGCACGAAGAAAGTTGTCATGCCAAAGCTTACAAGCAGGACGACCGAGTAGAGAAGAAGGGTTGCAAGAAGGGAGATGGTATAGCTTACCCGGAATATCTCCGTGCATTCCTTCCCGTCTCTCCCTGAAGCCTCGTATTCGCTCAAAATGGGAATAAAAGCCGCGTTGAGAGCGCCTTCGGCAAGAAGCCCCCTGAAAAAATTCGGTATCATGAAGGCTATAAGGAATGCGTCGTATATGCCGGAAGTCCCGAAAAAATTCGCAGTTGCAACCTCCCTGCCAAGGCCGCATATCCTTGCAACCAGGGTGCCGAGGGATACCAACGATATTGCCCTGAAGATCCCTTTTGAGCTCATTTTTTGAATCTCAGGAGGGGAAAGAATATCACTTCCCTGATGGAAGGAGAATCCGTCATGATCATGACCAGCCTGTCAATCCCTATGCCCAGGCCGCCCGCGGGAGGCATCCCGTATTCAAGGGCCTCCACGTAATCTTCATCCACGACCTTGTGGCCGCTTCCACCATTTTCAACGCTCTCCTTGAATCTCCTGTGCTGCTCCAGCGGATCGTTCAGTTCGGAATAGGCGTTTGCAACTTCCATGCCTCCGATGAAAAGCTCGAACCTTTCGGTCATATCCGCCCTGCCGGGGTAAGATTTGGCAAGCGGAGAAACTTCCCTCGGATACTCGTATATGAAAACCGGATCCACGAGCTGGGGCTGTACCCTCTTCTTGAATATGGCGTCAAGCATCCCAAAATGGTCATCGCTGCCGGCATCAGGCTCTATCCCGTATTCATCCATCTTCTTTTTCACTTCGGAAAGACTGCGCCAGTCCTCTATGCCTGCCATCCTGAAGGATTCGACCCATGTAATCTTTTTCCATGGAAGCGAAAGATCCAAGTTTTTACCGCGGTATTCGAAGGACAGGGAGCCGTTAATCTCCATGCTGACACCCGTAATGATAGCCTCGGTTATCTCCATCATTTCCGAGAAATCCCCGTATGCGGAGTAGAGCTCGAGCATGGTGAATTCAGGGTTGTGGAGGGTTGATATCCCCTCGTTCCTGAAAGACCTGTTTATCTCGTACACCTTCTCAAAGCCGCCGACGAGAAGCCTCTTGAGGTAGAGCTCCGGGGCAATCCTCATGTAGAGGTCCATGTCCAGGGTATTATGATGGGTTATGAAGGGCCTCGCCTCGGCGCCACTGGGTATCGGATGCATCATCGGGGTCCACCTCGAGAAATCCCCTTTCCCCGAGGAATCGCCTTATGTGCTGGAGGATCCTGGCCCTCTTGTAAAAGACGCTGCGGGCCTCCTGGTTCATTATAAGGTCAAGGTACCTTTTCCTGAAACGGACTTCCACGTCTTTCAGGCCATGCCATTTTTCCGGGAGCGGCAGAAGGGCCTTGGAAAGAATTGAAAAACCCTTTACGAGAAGGGTTATTTCTCCTGTCCGTGTCTTGAAAACATCCCCGTTCACGCCGATAATATCCCCTATATCGAGCAGGTCGAAAAGTAGTTTCTCCTTTTCTGAAAGTGTATCCTTCTTGAAATATACCTGGAGCTTGCCCGTGAAATCCCTGATGTCCATGAAAACAGATTTCCCGTGGGCCCTTATAGCCATTATCCTTCCCGCCGCCCTGACTGAAACATCCCCCTCCTTTATCCCGGAGATGTCGGCTTTTTCGAACCTTCTGCCGTAAACGTCTATTCCTTCCCTGCGCAAGCTTTCAAGTTTTTCAATCCTCTGTTCCCTTATATCTTCACTCATTGTCTTCCTCTTCTTTTTCCACCTTCTTGATCCTTATCAGCCTTACCTTCTTGTGGTCGGCTTCATACACGATAAACTCGTGGGATCCGTAAACAAAACCTTCCCCCTTGACGGGAAACTTGCCGAAATGGTCAAGCACAAAGCCGGCAATGGTCTCAAATTCCCCTTCGGGGATGTCCAGGTTCATGCTCTCGTTTGCTTTCTCTATCTCCATGCCCCCGTAGACTAAGTGGCTTCCGTCAGCGAGGCTTGTCAACTCCTTGATCTCCTTGGCATACTCGTCCGATATCTCCCCCACTATTTCCTCAACGAGGTCTTCCATGGTCACCAGCCCTGCGGTTCCCCCGTATTCATCAACCACAATGGCCATCTGCATCTTCTTGCCCTGGAGCTCCTTCATCAGGTCCCCCACCTTCTTTGTCTCGGGTATGAAATAAGCCTCTCTCATTAAGTCTTCCGCCTTCGTGGCTTCGTCAAGCTTGTCGAGCCCGCGGGCAATGATATCCTTCACATAGACGATTCCGGTTATCCTGTCAAAGTTATCCCGATAAACGGGCATCCTTGAATAACCTTCCCGGGCGATGACCGAGAATATCTCCCTGACGGGCTTGTCATGACTTACCGCCACTATGTTCACCCGCGCAGTCATGATCTCCCTCACGAACGTATCCCCCAGGCTGAAAATGCTGTCTATCATGTTCTTCTCTTCTTCCTCGATCACGCCTTCCTCTTCCCCGGCGACTATCATGGCCTTCACGTCTTCCTCCGTAAGAACCGGATAGAGGGATTCCATCCTGATGCCGAATATGCTCGAGAGCCCTCTTGAGAAAAGAAGCAGGAACTTGATTACCGGTGTAAAAGCGAAACAGAAAAACTTGACCACCGGGGCTATGTAATATGCCATGGCCTCCGAATGCTTCTTGGCAAGGCTCTTTGGGATGATTTCTCCGAAAACGAGTATGACGAAGGTCAGCACCAGGGTGGTAAGCAGTGGATTTATGCCTGGCCAATGCTTTAAACTGACGGTGGTCATCACGACCGCCGCCAGGATATTCACAATATTATTTCCCACCAGGGCTGTAACGAGAACCTGCTGGGGATTGTGAAACCAGAAATTAAGCCTTTTTGCCTTATCCGCATCCTTTTCCAGGAGTTTCTGGAAATGGTGTTTGCCAAAAGAAATAAAGGCTGTTTCGGAAGCCGAAAAAAAGGCTGAAAACACTATAAGTAAAACTATGGAAAAGAGTTGTATGTATAAATCAGATTCACTCATTTTATAAGGTTATTACTCCACTTTTTCATGCAGGAATCCTCGTCCTCCGCAAAACTCTCAGAGTTCTTCCTGAAAAGGGTTATGAACCGTGAGAGTATCTCTTCCGGATCTTCAACCGTCCTTCCGAGAATAATCCCCATGGATATCCCGGTTTCAATGTCGTGAAGAGGATTATTGACGTTGATGCCTATGCCTATATTGTAAAAGCTCCCCTTTTTTTCAATGAGGATTCCGGCAATTTTCCTGCTCTCTTTCCATATTATATCATTAGGAAACTTTATCCTGCAAATAATTCCGAAAGACATGATGCTCTCAAGCAGGGAAAGGGATGCAAGCTCAGTCAGATAAAAGGCAAACCTTTCTTCCTCCGCCACTGCCCATGAGAAATAAAGCCCGCCCATCGATGAAAACCATTTTTTGCCATATCTTCCTCTTCCTCTTGATTGTTCACTGGCCAGGATAATGCCGGTTCTGCCCTTATCTATCAGGAGACTTGCAATATCCATAGTGGATGGAACGATGCCGAAACGGTAAATGGTTTCCCCTTCCAGAATGCCGCAGGAGATGAATTCCCCGTGTTCAACCATCTCTCTGAGAATTGCATGAGACGACATAATTGATCCCTTCAAGGGTAAGATGCTTTCTCAAATGTTTTCTGAACCTTATATATTTTGCAAACCGGGAGCTCCCTCCCCCTGTGACCACGATCTCCAGAGAGGGATACTTCCCGAGAACCGCCCCGATAATACCGTTCAATGCTCCTGCCATGCCATACCTTACACCCGCGGCGATGGCTCCGGCCGTATCCCTGCCGGGTATCCTTGCGGCCGACCTGCCAGGCAGGTTTATCATGGCCGTCCTGTCAAGGGCAGATTCCCAGAGGCCGGGACCGGGTATTATAAAGCCCCCCTCGAAATCACCCCGGGCCGAAATTATATCGAGAGTAACGGCTGTGCCTATATCTGCCACCAGGGCCCCTTTTCCATAGATTTCACGTGCCGCCCTGCAATTCAGTACCCTGTCAACCCCAACGGACAAAGGATTCCTGATCCTGAGATTGATTCCGCAGTCAGACGCGCGTATGAGAAATATGGATGAGCCCGGGAAAAAAACGGAGGTTTTCTCCACCACCTGGCTTTCTATGCCAGGGACAACGGATGAAATACCTATGACATCCGGTTTTCTTCCGCTCCAGGACGAAGGCAGAAAAAAACCTTCAGGCATATCTGAGGGAAAGTGGATGAAATCCGTAAGTTTCCGTCCCCTGAAGTATCCCGCCTTTATCCTGCTGTTTCCTATATCAACTGCAAGCGTATCCATATAATTATTATCGCCGTTTTCCTGGTTCTGCCAAATTTAGCTATACTTTCTTCTTCCTATTCCTTACCCGCTTCTCCCCTCCCCCAAAAGGGAGGAAATCACATGACATTGGCCTTCTCACTCGAGGGCCAGGCGCAGAATTCCTATGACATCCGATATATTTACGGTACCGTCTTCGTTGATATCGGCGGCGGTAACCAGCATTTCGTCGTAAAGCGGCGGCTGATATTCGTTTTCTCTTACCGTGACTGGAAGTGATATGGACATCCTAAGGCATAGAATGGCATCCATGATATTTACATCACCGTCATTATTTATATCCCCTTTACGGAAACCGAATATGAAACCGGGCAGGTTGCTGTCCGATATAGTTCCGTCGCCGAGCTGGCCGCTCCCGTTGCCGCCCCAGGTCCAGAGGGTGCCGTCCGCCTTAAGGGCGGCGGTATGTTTCTCCCCTGCCGAGACTGAAATCCAATCCGTGTCATTGCCTACCCGGACAGGAGAATGGGAGTTTGCAAAAGAGGAGTCTCCGAGCTGGCCGTAAACGTTGCTTCCCCAGGTCCACAGGGAACCGTCCGCCTTCAGTGCAGCCGTGTGTGCACTGCCCGCAGAGACCTCTACCCAGTCTGAATCCGTTCCTATCCTTACAGGGGAATACCTTGATGTCACCGTACCGTCTCCAAGCTGGCCATAGCTGTTCCTTCCCCATGCCCAGAGGGTGCCGTCGCTCTTCACAGCGGCGGTATGCGCGCTGCCGGCCGATACGGTGATCCAGTCCTTGCCGGTTCCGACCTGCAAAGGTATGATGCTTCCCGTTGTAGTGCCGTCACCGAGCTGACCGTAGAAGTTCCTTCCCCAGGTCCAGAGGGTGCCGTCGCTCTTAAGGGCGGCCGTGTGAGACCACCCGGCAGAGACCGCAACCCAGCTCTCATCCACTCCTATTTTTGCGGGAAAATTCCTGCCAGACTTGGTACCGTCTCCGAGCTGGCCGTCGAGGTTATTTCCCCAGGTCCAGAGGGTGCCGTCGCTCTTAAGGGCGGCCGTGTGGAAACGACCTGAGGAAACCATGTGCCAGCCTGTTTCCGTCTCCACCCTTGATACGAGGTTTCTGCCGAAATTGGTACCGTCTCCGAGTTGGCCGTCAAGGTTATTTCCCCAGGTCCAGAGGGTGCCGTCGCTCTTAAGGGCGGCCGTGTGGAAACCTCCGGCCGAAACGGCGGACCAGTCATTATCTTCTCCGGTCTTCCCGGGCAACATCCTGTCGATTCCGGTACCGTCGCCAAGCTGGCCGTCAAGGTTGCTACCCCATGTCCACAGGGAACCGTCCAGGGGGATGGCTGCGGTATGTGCCCCTCCCGCGGAGATCTTCATGGCAGTCTCATATACGGCTGTCATCGTGCAATCTTCCCGGACTGTAAATGAGACAGAATGGGAGAATGAAAAATCCTCACCGTCTTTCTGCCACTTCAGGAAGCGGTTCCCGCCAGGGCTGAATCTCGCCGTAAGGGTAACGTCCGCTCCATGCCTGTAAAGCATCGAAAAAGGAGTCACTCCCCCCGTTTTTCCTTCATTGTCATCGGGAGCCGAGAGTATAAAGGATGATTCCGGATTGAGAGAAAAAATATTGACGGTATGTCCCTGCATGGCAAAGTTGGCCACGAGAGACATGTCTTCAGTCACGTTTTCAACCGTGATGGATGGATCGGACGAGTATGCGTTTCCATTATTTGTCCAATTCACAAAGAGGTAGCCCTCCGGTGGAACCGCTGTCACCTCCGTACAGGAAAAACCGTGGTTGACCTGCTGGAGAGCGTTCCCTTTTATCGATGAGCCCGGAGTTGAGTCTGTAAGGAATGAAACGGTGTAAACATTTATGGTAAATTCCACTACGACGTTATGGTCTTCTTTTACGTTTAAAATCATGAAGGGATTGCTGATAAGAGCGTCCGCCCCGTTATCCCTTATCCCTGATATTGAATAACCAGCCGATGGAATGATGTCTATCACAGCCGTGCCGTTATATGGAACAACCTGGCCGGCCGGGACGGCCTGGCCGTTTCCTCCCGCAATGGAAACGGTTATATTAAAAGTATCGGGAAGAAAATTTGCCGTCACGGTTTTGTCAGAATTCATCGTTACAGTCGTCGCCGCAGAAGCCGCATTGGCAACGGGACCCGTCCAGCCCGAAAATGTATGCCCTTCACCTTCAAAAGCATTTATATCAACAACGGTGCCTGCGTCGTATATGTGAAGACCTGCCGACGGAAGAGTGGTGCCGCCGCCTGCCGGTGAGACCGATATATTCAGGGTATATTGACGGGTAAAGTTTGCCGTAACGGTTTTGTCAGAATTCATCGTTACGGTCGTCGTTGCAGAGCCCGCATCGGCAACGGGGCCTGTCCAGCCTGAAAACCTGTAGCCTGCCGCAGCCTGGGCCTCAATGCTGACAACCTCGCCCGCATCATATGCGTGCTGACCGACTGACGGAAGGGTGGTGCCGCTGCCTGCTGGCGAGACAGATGTATTCAGGGTATACTGGCGGGTAAAGTTCGCCGTCACGGTTTTGTCAGAGTTCATCGTTACAGTCGTCGCCGCAGAAGCCGCATCGGCAACGGAGCCCGTCCAGCCTGAAAACCTGTAGCCTGCCGCCGCCTGGGCCTCAATGCCGACAACGGTACCTGCATCATATGTGTGCTGACCGACAGACGGAAGGGTGGTGCCGCCACCCGCCGGTGAGACAGATATATTCAGGGTATACTGGCGGGTAAAGTTCGCCGTCACGGTTTTGTCAGAGTTCATCGTTACGGTCGTCGTTGCAGAAGCCGCATTGGCAACGGGGCCCGTCCAGCCCGAAAACCTGTAGCCTGCCGCAGCCTGGACCTCAATGCCGACAACGGTACCTGCATCATATGCGTGCTGGCCAGCTGACGGAAATGTGGTGCCGCTGCCAGCCGGTAAGACAGATATATTCAGGGTATACTGCCGGGTAAAGTTCGCCGTCACGGTTTTGTCAGAATCCATCGTTACAGTCGTCGCCGCAGAAGCCGCATCGGCAACGGGGCCTGTCCAGCCCGAAAACCTGTAGCCTGCCGCCGCCTGGGCCTCAATGCTGACAACTGTTCCTTTTGCATAGACGTGGTTTCCTTCAACCGGATTGATAGTTCCGGAACCGGCAGGATTGACCGTTATGCTAAGTGTATATCCTCCCTCAACCCGAAAAAATCCGTTTGAGGTACCTGACGGTATCTCTTGCCCTTCAACGTCTGAAAGTTTGGCTTTCTTAAATGTCAGAGAGGTAGAAGCCCCCAATTGCCCCAATACGTTGAAATTCATAATACAGAGGCTTCCCGGATCTCCGTTCAGGGATTCCATAGAGGCATCAAATCCGGCTATGCTTATCTCCCCCGGGATGCCGGTATTGGTCTGCCTGGCCCACCCGGATGTCAAGCTTCCTGCAGAAGACCCCGTTGGCTGCAATACGGCAGGATCGAATGAAACGGTGAACTGGTAAGCCATGACACCCGTGGAATCATCTATGTTTATGGGAACCTGTATAGATATCCCTCCGGACGCAGAGGACACGTTCGGAATGCTGACGGTAGGAGACGACTCACCCGGGAAGACTAAAAACATTGCTGAGAAGAAGAAGAGACTGGAGACGAATATGTTTTTCATGTTCCACCTCTTGTCGCTGGGTAAAGAGTAAAGTTTGAAAGCCGTTGGATTTTCAAGCCTGTGGCTATCCTCACTCCAAATTATTAAGGAACATTACGACTTATATCATTAAGAAGATACCTGTACTATTATATCACAATTACCCCCATACTTTAAGGTCTCTGGTTGGGCGTTTCCGCCAGGCATGAGCTCTCATCCGCGCCTTTTCTTTCACCCTTTCCTCTTTGGGGAGAGGGCGCCTCCTAATTTCTTCTTCCTCTCCTCTGGGAGAGAGGATATGCCCGTCCGCAGCTTTAGCGGAGGAGGGTTGAGGTGAGGGGGGCTTTCTGCCTTGTCTTCTAAAATTCTTCTCTTCAGAATATCATAAGGATAGATCCTGAGCAGAGACTTATAAGAATGACAAAAAAAGAGTGACTCCGGAGAACCTGTAAAATTTACCCGCTGAAGCTTCAGCGCAAAAGGGTAGATTCGGCTGTAGTTTCAGATATACAGGTATAACGCCTTTCTCATGTTTGAATGTATGAAATGATTCTCTGAATTTGACAAATATCCCGGATATTGTAAACTGAATCCCATGAAAATAGCCAACATACTCCTCGTGATATTTCTTTTTTCCCTCGTGGGAACGGCTCTTGGAGAGCTCCTGGTTCTCACGGTACCTGAAACATGGAGGTTTTACAGCATAATCTCTGCCTCAACGACCCCTTCGTGGAATATAGAAAAGATAGATATCCTTATCCTCTCGGCAGGCTTCAGGGTGAATTTTCACTTCAACATCATGACCCTTGCAGGACTGGTTGCCGGATGCCTTGTAAGCCTGCGCAGGGTCTGACAATCCTCTGAAATGAAGACGGCTCTTTTCCTTCTACCTGCACTCCCAGGCATTACTTTTGCTTCCGGAGACAAAAACCGTTAACCACAGGGTCAGGAATCGCTTCTGCAAGGTCAAATTCTCAGGGCAATGTTTCCCGGCCAGGAAGGACATGTAATACGAAAGCTAAATGTTTTTCATAAGGTTTTCTATAAAAGAGAACGCTTCTTCCTCGCTCTCCCCGGGGACTCCCCCGTCTATGAAGAGCCTTTCAGCCGGTAGTTTTTTCGCCAGTATTTCAAACTCCCCCGGATTATTTGCATAAACGTAGGCCATCCTGCCGCTTTCCGTTATTTTCCTTATTACCGGAAGCCACCTGTCGGAAGCGCAGGGAGGTTTCCCGGCTGGAGGGGGAGCCACCTGTATGGCTTTTATGTATGGCAGTCCCAGGAGGATGTCGAGATGCCTCACCTCTTCGTAGCCGTCGAGATGCCATATGAAATATTCCGAATACTCTTTCATGAGTTCCAGCTCATATACCACGAACTTCTCAAACATGGCGGGAGAAATCATGGTTGAAAAATCGCATTCACAGGTGCATAGCTTACCCGGGGCCCATATAAGCCAGTCAGAATCCCCTGGAAGAATGGATGAGTACATACGATGGAAATACTTATGGGCATTCTTCCACGCTTCTGTAAATTCCAATATTTTATCCAGAACCGCGCCTGGCTTCTCAACCATATCGAAAATCAGGTTCTCAGCGCCTCTCATCAAAGAAAAGCAGGTCAGAGCGTCTCCGAAAACAGGCAGTGAAACGAGATATGTGCCGTCCCATTCTTCCAACTGCCTCTCCATTAGGGACCTGCTCATCCTGACCCAGTGGTTATCCTCCCGGAACTCCATGGGAAAATCCTCAAGGTTCCCGGCTATGGGTTCAACCCATACCGTATCTTCCCGGAAAACCACATTGCCTCCCATGTATGCCGCCATTACTTCGGGCGTACCCCGGGCGCCCCAGACATGGGGAGCAAAAGGATACGCTTCCCCGAGGTAGGATATCTTTTCCCTGTATCTGCTCAGGGTAACGCATGAACGGAAATCAGGGATTTCCTTTTCGTTTTCCCACCTGACATCAAAGACGGAAGACAGGTCGTTATGCCTGAAAGGAAGAGTTTTCTTGAAAAGGGGCCTTCCTTTCCATTCACCTTTCCACCACGATTCTATCCTTCCAAGTTTTTCTTTTAGATTTTCCATCATCCCTCTCCAACAAACATTTCACCTTTTATGCACAGCGTCTTAAATAATCGAGAATGACGGCACATCCTGCAGGATAAAGGATTTTTTCATTTAATTTCCTATTCTAAAGGAAGAGAAAACCCTTGATATTGGCGCTCCTCCCGTAAAACCTTTCATCTCTTTCTGACAAAAGAAAGATTAACTGTTCTGTCCGGGAGAATGTAACCTGCCGGATGCCGGCTTCAAAATCCCTTATATTGTAAATGAACTTTTAGTATCAGCACTGATTTTATATTTTTCACGCTTCAAGGTTATTTCATACCTTGCTTAAACAAGGTGGCGTATCTGTAATATGCCTGTTCCAGTAAAATACGTTTCATCCCGGCATCTGCGTTATGAACGCTTATGTTAAGGTCTGATATCTTTTTGTTG
Organism: bacterium; assembly: GCA_029548585.1. Classification (GTDB taxonomy): domain Bacteria; phylum Ratteibacteria; class UBA8468; order B48-G9; family JAFGKM01; genus JALNXB01. The sequence continues at coordinate 18,747 of JAKPNC010000097.1, forward strand.
GTAAGTTCTATAAGTTTCTTGTGTACCATATCCCCTTTTCTGTATTCGTGTGGAAACCATAAAAACATATCTACCAGTTTTCTGTTATTCATAGGAATTGTAACCTCATGCCTGAAAATTTCCTGCGAAGTAAATACAGTAGCCCCCCAGAAACCGAATGCAAACTCCCAGACGTAAGAATCCGTATGCTCATAGTTATGTAGCGGTTTTTCAAGGTTTATTTCTTTCAGATATTCTTTATAGCAGTCATTAGATTTTCTCAACAGTGCAGGAGCAAGAATATATCTTGTCTGGAATATGCTGAAATGGTAAGGTTTTAATATCTCAGGAAATTCAAGGTTATATTTTCTCTCCCATACCGCCCGTCCTATCTCGGAAACCCATGATTTCAACTCAACGTCAAAATCGTTAAGCCGGTAGAGGTAAATATATTTGCGAATTTCATGTTCGGGAGGCACATGCAAATACCCTGCATTATGGCTTATAATTCTTTTAAGTATGCCGAAGTCTTCTATCTGATCATTATTGGCGGGGATGCAGTAGATATCATGTTT
>JAKPNC010000137.1 GCA_029548585.1 bacterium
GTGGAGAATGCCGGTTTTGTAAAATTCGAAAAGTAATAAATGGAAAATTTTCTGCCCCTCGTATTCGTCCTGGCAATATTCGGCATAGTCCTTGTAATCTCGAGAAAAACCGAGTTGGGCTATGCCCTTTTTGCGGGATCGGTGCTTTTGGGCGTTTCTTTCAGGATGCCTCCTTTGGAATTCCTGCAAAGCATTCTCCATGCGGCATCCGATCCCAAAACCATCAGCCTTCTCGCTTCTATTTTCCTTATCCTTATGCTTAACGAAACCCTCAAGGTAAGCGGCCAGATGGAAAAGCTTGTCCAGGCATCCATAAACCTGCTCCACGATGTCAGGCTGACAACTTTCTTCCTGCCGGCCCTCATAGGAATGCTGCCCCTTCCCGGGGGAGCTTATTTCTCCGCCCCCATGGTCGAATCAACCCTCGGGAAAAGGAATATAAATCCGGAAAAGAAGCTTTTTGCCAATTACTGGTTCAGGCACACGGGAGAATACATAAATCCCGTTTATCCCGGTATCGTGGCAACGGCAACCCTCACGGGACTTAACTTCAGAATGATAATGAAAGCCAACATATGGCTTTCCCTGGCAGCGATTATTGCGGGCGCGCTGATAGTCTTCGGCGGCAAAAACCAGGATTTTAAAAACGAAGAAAGGGAGTACAGGGGAAACCTGAAGGAAGCCCGGATTTTCCTGGGAGGCGCCTATCCCATACTCCTTATTCTCTCCCTGGTTATATTCTTCGGGCTCAACATAGTTTGCTCCCTGGCTTCCGGCGTACTGGTTCTTCTTATCCATTCCAGGCCGGGGAAAAAGGAGATGAAACAGATCCTGAAAAAAGCCGCGTCTGTCCAGATGCTATGCATGATCCTTGGGATCGTCTTTTTCCAGAACGTGCTCGCCGACTCGGGAGCGGTGGAGAAGATAACTCTTTTCCTGAAAAACAGCGGAATAGGGCTTCTCCCGGTCATGGCAATAATACCTTTGCTGAGCGGCCTGGTTACAGGCATCACGATAGCCTTCGTGGGCCTGAGCCTTCCGCTCCTGCTGCCGATGCTTCCCGAAATAACCCCCTGGAACATCATGTTCATATTCGCATGCGGTTTCGGGGGAGTTCTCCTTTCTCCCGTACACCTTTGCCTGGTCATTACCTGCCAGTATTTCAAGGTAAAGCTTTTCCCCATATACAGGTACCTCATTCCTGCCGTCCTCTCTGTTACGGCGGTCGGCCTTGCGGGCTACCTCATTTCAACAAGGTAACGGGAAACCCGCTGGAGATGACATTTGTTTTTCAGATACCGGGGAAAAGGCTGCATGGCTTCTCAAATCCGGCCTGGCAGGAGCCGTGATACCTTCGTCTGCATGTCAAAGGGCATGCCAGGAAAAGCTTGGCAGGTCTTAAGGAGAGCTTTCCGCCCGTCACAGGAACTCCTGCCCGGGCCTTCAGAACCACATTGGAGACGGAGGATTGGCCGCCCCTATATTCACGCCTCCGGCGCCCTTTCCGATGGCAGGACTGCCCGGAAGAAGACTAAAATCGCCGTTCTTCATATCCCTGAACATCGGATCAGCCACGATGCTGTTTTTATCCTGGCCGCTATTTTTCTGCCATTCTTCGAGGGTCCTGCCCGCGACAGAAGCATCCCAGTTGGTTGTCGTTTTATTATAGACCTCTATCTCAGCAATACCGCCTAACACGTTATCCTGCCTTGACGGCATGCAAAAGAGGTTATAATCGCTCTCCACTTCGGTACCCTCAAGCCTGAAAACAACCCCGGGATTTCTCGCTACGGACGTGGGGCTGTAAATAATATTGTTAATAAGCCTGACCCTGGTACCGCTGCCTATAAGGATACTGTATACCTCACCGTCCACGAACGTGTTGTTCTTAACCAGGAGCCCCGGACTGCTTCCGGCAACGAAATGATACCTCGTTCCCCATACGACGTTTCCCTCGAAACGCATATCAGGAGATCCTGATACTGTCACGGCCTTGGCAAAAAGGGTATCCCGGGTCGATTCCCTGCCTCCGAAGAAACAATTAATGATCTCTGTTCCCGTTGAATCGTTTATTGATGCGACATTCGCAACCGAATCCACGCTGTTTATAAAAGCCAGCCCGTCTATGGTCACATAACTCCTGGAATCAAGCAGAAGCAAGGGACCGTTAACCTTGTAACCATTGATAATTACATTGCCTCGGCCGTTTTTCCTGTACGTTATCCTTTTACCGGGCCGGCCTCCAAATAGAGGGGAAACAGGATGAATATATTCCCCCGGAGAAATAAGAACAGTATCTCCGGGCCCGGCTTCCGAGTTGGCCCTGCGTATTGTTTTCCATGATGTTCCGGGAGTCCTTCCATCAGACATGTCGTTGCCTCCGGGGTTTACATAGAAAACTGCCGGTTCGTAGGCGTTCTCCGCGGTGCTAAAACCAAGAACAGGGCTCTCAGACCGGCCTCCGCGCCGCCCCTGCGCCACCACGACATATTCATACCGGCTGCCAGGGGCAAGTCCGGCAAGGCCTGCATGGTGAAACGTGCCCTGCAGGCTTTTTTGGGTGAAAACTTCAGACCATTTTTCTTCTCCCTGAAGCCGATACCTTACATATCCCGTAGAATCGTCCATGGGAGTCTCCCAAGCCACGGCAATACTGTCATTTCTTCTCCCGACAGTCCTTATTCCTTCTATGACGGGATCCCTGTCAACCGCAGGGTACGCACCGGCCGCTTCGGAAAAGAGAGCAAGGTTTCCCGCAGGGCTTTCCTTTCTGACCCTGTAATCCTTGCCCGGGGCGTCAAGAAACATAAGATCCCCTTTAACGGATTTCCATTCCCTTTCGGGAACCCCCTTCTCTGAAACGTGGTAGGCATTGTGACTTGCAAGGTACCCGTGCTCAGAACCGGCGGATATACTTACAGAACCTTCTGCATTATCGGCAAAAATATTGTCTCTTACGATGGCTCCCGCCGAATCCCCTTCCAGGCATATGCCAGCCAGGTTTTCGGCAATGGTACAGGCGGTAACGGAGAGATTCCTGGCAGATGAAGCCCTGACA